>DASYFU010000224.1:0-8259 GCA_036498225.1 Gaiellaceae bacterium
GAGGGCCGCGAACCACGCGTCCCCGCGCGCGATGCACTCTGCTCGCTCGAGCTCGCGAACGCGATCGTCCTCTCGACGCACGAGGAGCGCGCGGTGCCGTTGCCGGTCGATCGCGACGCATATGCCGCGCTGCTCGCACACCTGCGCGGCGAATGACCGGCATCGCGTTCTCGAACCTCGCCGCGCCGGAGTGGACGCTCGAGCGCACGGTCGCGGCCGTCCATCAGCTCGGCTACGACGGCCTCGAGCTTCGGCTGCTCGACGGCGAGCCGATCGACGTCCTCGGGCTCAGTGCGTCAACGCGTCGCGGCGTCGCCTCCATGCTCGCCGACGTCTCGCTCGTGTGCCTGGACACGTCGATCGAGCTCGCGGGTGACTTCGAGCGCACGCTGCCTGCAGCCGTCGAGCTCGCCCGCGAGTGGGGGACGGACACGGTGCGCGTCTTCGGCGGCGACGTCGCCGACCTCGAGGACGTCGCACGCCGGCTCGAGCCGCTGCTCGAGCCCGACGTCACCGTTGCGCTCGAGACGCACGATCACTTCGCGAGCGCAGCGCGCGTCGCCGAGCTGCTCGCGCTCGTCCCAAGCCGATCGCTCGCGGCGATCTGGGATCTGCACCATCCGACGCGCATGGGCGAGTCGCCCGAGGACGTCGTGCGCCTGCTCGGCCCCGCGATCCGGCTCGTACACGTGAAGGACGCGCGCCGTCGCGGGGACGAGTGGGACCTCGTCCCGCTCGGCGACGGTGACGTGCCGGTCCGCGAGAGCCTCGACGCGCTTCGCGCGAACGGCTACGACGGCTGGTTCACCGTCGAGTGGGAGAAGCGCTGGCACCCTGAGCTCGCGGAGCCGGAGCTCGCGCTGCCGCACGAGCTGCACGCTCTTCGCGCACTCCTCGGCTGACGAACTACGGTTCCTGCGTCGTATCGACGACGGCCTGCGGTTCGCTCACCGGCCGCGTGATCTCCCACGCGAGCGCGAGCGAGCAGCCGTCCTCGAGCAGCCGCTCGATGTCGTGCACGTCTGCGTGACTCTCCGCGATCGTCGCGGCGAGCTCGGGGTCGGCGCCGAGGCTGACCATCCGTTGCGTCCGCCACCTGATCTCCTGGCCGGCAGGGTCGCGGATGATCACGGTGTCGGTCGGGATGGCGTTCGTCTCGGTCATCGGCTCACAGGGTACGCGTCTCACGCGAGGAGGGCATCGAGGAGATCGGAGAGGGGGGCGGTGGCGAGGCAAATCGAGTTGTCGGCGGCGCCGTAGTACATGCGCACCTCGCCGCTCGCCGGGTCGTGCAGGAGGCCGCACGGGAAGACGACGTTGGGAACGTCGCCGGTGCGCTCGTACGGTGCGAGCGGCCCGAGGATCCAGTTGGGGAGGCGCCGCAGAACGCGCGTCGGCTCCTCGAGATCGAGGAGCGCGAGGCCGACCCGGTAGACCTGGCCGGAGACCGTGTCCTTCACGCCGTGGTAGACGAGGAGCCAGCCGTGCTCGGTCCAGAGCGGCGGCGGTCCGATCCCGATGCGCAGCGAGTCCCACCACGCCCCGTCCCGCGGCTGCAGCACCTGTTCGGGCGCGCTCCAGCTGACGAGATCCGCCGAGCGCGAGAGAACGATCTCGCCGTGGGCGCCGCCGAACTCGGTCTTCGGGCGGTGAAGCATCACCCAGCGACCGTCGATGCGATGGGGCAGGAAGGCCGCGTTCTTGTCCTCGGGGTGCCTGATGATGCCGTGGCGCTCGATCGTCGCGAAGTCCTCGGTCGTGGCGAGATAGACCGCAGGCCCCGCCGGGCCGTAGGCGGTGCACGTGATGACCCAGCGCGCGAGCTCGTCGACCCACACGACACGCGGGTCTTCGAATCCCCACTGCTCGCTCGTGACGTCGTCGGCGGGCTCGAGCAGCGGCTGTGCGTCGACGGACCAGCCGTCGGTGCCGTTGGCGGAACGCGCGACGGTGAGGTGCGAGATCCCGCGCAGGTCTTCGACTCGCGCAAGGAGAACCGTCTCGCCGTCGAGCGCGGCGGCGGCCGGGTTGAAGACGGCATTGACGGGATACGGCCAATCCTCTTCGGTCAGGATCGGGTTGCCCGGGTGACGCTGGAACAGCTCGCGCTCGGTCATGCCGCGAGGGCCCGTTCGCGAACGGCCGTCGGGACACCTGCGGCGTCCAGCAGGAGCGCCGCGCGGTGGAATGCGAGCGTCGATTCGGCGCCTTCGTTCGCGTTCAACTCCTCCGTGCCCAGCCCGTCGCTGCATCCTCCCGTGGCGAAGTCGTACAGCGGGCGGTCGAGCCGGTTGCGTCCGAGGAACCACTCGAACGAGCGGCGCGCGCGGATGCCGTGCTCGGGCTCGTGGGTGATCGCGAACGCGGCCAGCTCGGCCTCGACGAGTGCAGCGGCGTCGAGCGGTTGCTCGTCGCCGAGGCCCGGAGCCGGTTCGCCCTGCCGTCGGCCGTGATGGCCGGGAAGGCGAAGCGTGCCGTGTGCGAGACCGCACTCGTCACCGAGCCAGCGCAAGGACTCGAGGCCGGCCTCGAGCAGATCGTCGCGCCCGAGTGCGCTCCCTCCGCTGATGAGCGCCTGCGAGAGGCGCGCGTTGTCGTAGGTGAGCTCGTCCTCGAACCACTTCCACTCGTCCGTCGCGTTGCGCTCGTACGCGTTCGCGAGCTGCTCGACGAACCGCTCGAGCAGGCGCCGCGACGAGCGGTTCAGCCGGTCGGCGTCGAGGCGCGAGAGGCCGAGCACGGAGTACGCGGCCGTTCGCAGATAGACGTCGCCGGCGAGCCCGTCGACGAGGCGGTCGAGGAGGTTCCGGGCCGGTTCGACGACGGCGGGAATCCACGCGGTCGCGAGGATGTCCCCGAGCGCCCACACGGAGCGGCCGACGTGATCGCCCATGTGCCGCTCGTCGAGCCAGCGGCGGTCGTAGCTCATGAAGTTGCGCATCCCACCTTCGCCTTCGGCGGAGTGCAGGAATGCGAGCGCGCGATAGAGCGTCGACGTCCAGGCCTGCTCGTCGCCGCGGCGCGCGAGTGTCAGTGAGACGACCGCCAACCGGGCGACGTCGTCGACGCAGTAGCCGCTGTCGCGGTTGGGGATGATCCCGTGCGCGTGCTGCACGATGCCGACGTCGTCGACGAGCGTGTGCAGGTGGTCGGTGCGCAAGCTCGTGAGCTGGAGGTCTGCGACGCCGACGGGTCTGCGTCGCGGCGCGAGCGCCTGAGCCTCGCGCAGCACCGCTGCTGTCGCTTCCGCGACCGCGGGCCACGCGAGTGACGATCCGACCCGGCGCGCCTCGGCGCGCGCATTCGCCAGTGCTTCCGGGTCATCGAGATAGCCGCCCACCGCGTCCGCGAGCGCGGCCGCGTCGTCGAACGGGACGACCCGGCCGGCGCCCGAGGCGAGCATGTCCTGCGCATACCAGTACGGGGTCGAGACGACCGCGCAGCCGGCGGCGATCGCAAACGTCAGCGCGCCGGAGGCGATCTGCTCGCGATTCCGGTACGGGGTCACGAACACGTCGGTCGCTGCGAGGAGGTCGGACAAGTCGTCGATCGAGAGGAACCGGTCGTCGAACTCGACGTGCTCGCCGAGGTCGAGCTCGAGCACGCGCCGTTCGAGCATCAGGCGGTATCGCTCGCCCTCGCGATGTGAGACATCCGGATGCGTGCGACCCGCGATCACGTAGACCGTCTCGGGGTGGCGCTCGACGATCGCGGGGAGCGCTTCGATCGCCGTCTCCAGGCCCTTGCCGGGCGAGATCAGCCCGAAGGTCGACAGGGTCACGCGCTCGTGCTTTCGCGGAGCGGTCGCAGCCGCTGCGGCGCGCGTCGTGAGCCGCGCCGGCGCACCGTGCGGCACGACGCGGATCTTCTCCTCCGTGCAGGCGCCGCACTCCACCAGCATCCGCTCCGCGGTGTCGGTCATGACGATGACGAGCTCGGCTCGCTCGCACAGCTCCGAGAGCACCGCGAGCTGATTCGGCGTCGGCTCCGAAAGCACCGTGTGCAGTGTCACGACGAGCGGCTGCGCAAGCTCCTTCGCAAACGAGAGCACGTACTCGCCGTCTGCGCCGCCGAAGATCCCGTACTCGTGCTGCAGGAGTACGGCGTCGATGTCGAGCCGGCTGAGCATCCGCGCCGTCCGCACGTAGTCGCCGCGCACGGACTGCCCGATCGTCGAGAGGAGCCCGCGCCGCTGCGGGCGCGACGGCTCGTTCACGACCGCGACGAAATCGACGCGCTCGACGCCGTCGACGCCGAGCAGCGTCGAGCGCACGTCGGCGGCGAACGTGCCGATGCCGCACGCGCGCGGCGGATACGTGGAGACGATTGCGGTGCGCACGCCGGCTACCTGCTGCGCACGGGCACCGGCAGCATCCGCTGCGGGGTGCTCAACTTACCGCGCTCATCCATGCGCTTTCCGAACGTTCCGTTCGTGGCCGCGCGCAGCCGTTCGAGGACTCGCCTCAGGCTCTTCTTCATGATGTCGCTCCCTGTTCGTGACTCCCCGAAGCAGCAAGCGGCGGGCTCGTGCGGGAGTCGCAACACGTGGACGCATTCACACGGTAGCGCAAGGGATCGTTTTAGGCGGCGATTATCGGGTTATGATTACAAAGCGCGCATATCGTGCGCGAGGCCGCCGGGGCTCGAGGTCCTCTCCGACTTTTCTCCTCTCCTCGAGATCGGGAGCCCGACATTGCGATCGTCGTTTCTCAATCGCCGCGCGCTGGCCGGAATCGCCTTCTCGGCGTTGACCGTGGTCGCCTGCGCCCTCGTCGGGCGGCGACTCACGCATTCGAGCTGGCCGCTCGCCCACGCGAGGGCATTCCTGGTCACGATCGCCGTCACGTGTTACTTCGTGAGCTTCGTCGTTCGCGCGCGCGGCTGGCATCGACTGTTTCCGCGAGAACATCGACCGGACCAGGCACGCTGCCTCGCGTCGGTCGGGGCCGCTGCTGCGAGCGGTGCAGTGCTGCCGTTTCGCCTCGACTATCTCGTCAAGGTCGGAATGCTTCGCAAGATGTCGGGAATCAGGATCGGGCTCGAGGCGATCGCGCTGTCGATCATCTCGCTCGGAATGATCGACGCCGTCGCGATGCTGCCCCTTTCGATCTCGGCGACCGCGATGGGTTCGGCGGACTTCCGCGGACCGCTCCTGGTCGTCGTCACCTTCGGCCTCGGCTGCTGCGCGCTGCTCGCGGCGAGCGCGCGAATCGTGCAATTGCCGTTGCTCCGTCGTAGCCGCCGTCTGCGCAGGGTGTCCGACCACGTCGCGATGCATCGGACGCCGGGCGGCCGGCGGAACGCGATCATCGCCGGCGCCTATCTCTTCACATGCTGGACGACGCGCGCGGTCGGAAGCGCTCTGCTGTTGACCGCGCTCGGCTTCCGGTTCTCGCCGTCGACGACGCTGTGCGTGCTCTGCCTGAGCGCCGCCGCGGGCGTGATCCCGATCACAGCCGGGGGCGCAGCGGTGAGCCTCGGCGCCACGGCCGGCATCCTCCTCGCGCTCGGTGTGGGAAAGGACATCGCCGTCAATTTCTCCCTCGCCTCCGGGTTGCTGCTCATGACGAGCGCCAGCGCGGCTGCGGTCGCGGGCGTCGGCCTCTCGGTCGCGGCCCGCGGGCTCGCTCGAACACGTCCTCCGCTCCAGCCGACCTAGCGCGTGTCCGGAGGGGGCAGCTACGGTCCCGGGACGATGTCTGTCTCTGCGATCGATCGCGAGCGCCGCGTGGCCGTGACCGGTCTCGGGGCCGTGACGCCGCTCGGGGGCGACATGGAGACGACGTGGAGCCGCCTTCTCGCCGGCGAGGGAAGCGGCGCGACGCTGACGGCGTTCGACACGGGGCGCCACCCCGTGACGATCGGCTGCGAGGTGCAGGGCTTCGAGCCGGGAGAGTGGCTCGATCGGCGCTCGCTGAATCGGACGGATCGGTTCGCGCAGCTCGCGGTCGCGGCGGCGCGCATGGCGGAGACCGACGCCTCGATCGACGTCAGCCGTGCGCCGGACCGTGTCGGCGCGTCGATCGCGACTGCGCAGGGCGGAGTGGCGAGTCTTGCCGCGTGTTGCGCCGGAGCCGACGCGGCGCGCATTCATCCGACGCTCGTGACGTCGTTCATGCCGAACATGGCCGCGGGCTGGGTCTCCATGGAGCTGGGAGCGCGCGGTCCCGTCGGAGCGCCGTGCGCGGCGTGCGCCGCTTCGGCGATGGCGATCGGGGAAGGCTATGACGCGATCCGCCTGGGACGGGCCGAGGTGATGTTCTGCGGCGGGAGCGAGGCGGGAATCACGCCGATCGCAATGGCGGGCTTCGCGGCGATGCGTGCCCTGTCGCGCCGGAATGCCGATCCGGCTCGTGCGAGCCGGCCCTTCGATGCCGAACGGGACGGATTCGTCATGGGGGAGGGAGCTGCAGTCCTCGTCCTCGAGGAGCTCGAGCACGCGCGCGCGCGCGGAGCGACGATCTACGCCGAGCTCGTCGGCTACGGCGTCAGCTCGGATTCCTTTCACATGACCGAGCCGGATCCGGCCGGTGTCGGACAGGCTCGAGCCGTCCGAGCTGCGCTCGCGGACGGTGGCCTCGACGCGAGCGACGTCGACTACGTCAACGCACATGCCAGCTCGACGAGTGTCGGCGATGCGACAGAATGGGCCGCCATCAAGCTTGCACTGGGTGAGGACAAGGCGCGGTCGACTCCGGTTTCGTCGACCAAGGGCGCAACGGGTCACTGCCTCGGCGCCGCGGGCGCGGTGGAGGCGGCCGTGACGGTGCTCGCGCTTCGCGACGACGCCGTGCCGCCGACGATCAACTACGAGAGCCCCGATCCCGCGTGCGACCTCGACTGCGTTCCGAACGAGTCGCGGCGCGTGCCGCTTCGCGTTGCGATCAGCAACAGCTTCGGCTTCGGCGGCCACAACGCCGTGCTCGCTTTCCAGAAGCATCTCGCGGCATGAACGAGCGGACGATGAGCCGAGCGCGCATTGCGGCGAACATCGCCGGGACGACGCTCCCCTTGATCGGCCTGGTCGTCGCGATCGTCTTGCTGTGGCATCGCATGGTTGGGTTCCGCGAGCTGACGATCCTGCTCGTCGGGTATGTGCTCGCAGGGCTCGGGATCACCGTCGGCTACCACCGGCTGTTCACGCACCGCTCGTTCCAGACCTACCGCAGCGTGCGGTACGCGTTCGCGATCCTCGGTCAGACGGCGGTGGAAGGAAACGTCGTCAGCTGGGTCGCGAACCATCGCAAGCATCACCAGTTCTCCGACCGAAGCGGCGACCCGCACAGCCCGCACGCGGACTACGGGGATGGCTTCGTCGAGGCGCTGAAGGGGCTGTGGCACGCCCACACAGGGTGGCTGTTCGACACCGACGCAACGGCGGCGCCGAGCAAATATGCGAAGGACATCGTCGAAGACCGCGGGCTGCGCGTTATCGGCAGGTTGTTCGTGCCGATCGTCCTGCTCTCGCTCCTCGTGCCCGCGCTCATCGGCTGGGCATGGATCGGCGGCTGGTACGGGTTCTTCGCAGGCCTCGTGTGGGGCGGCGCCGTCCGCATCCTTCTCCTGCACCACGTCACCTGGTCGATCAACTCGATCTGCCACTTCTGGGGGCGAAGGCACTTCGCCGTCACGGACGAGTCGCGCAACGTCTGGTGGCTGTCCTGGCTGTCGTTCGGCGAGTCGTGGCACAACAACCACCACGCGTTCCCGTCCTCTGCGTTCCACGGTCTGCGCGCCGGCGAGATCGATCCGGGCGGCTGGCTGATTTACGCGCTCGAACGCTGCGGGCTCGCGTGGAAGGTGGTCAGGATTCCACCCGAGCGCCAGGCGATGAAGGCAGCCACGCGCGCTCCCTCCCTGCTCGACGCCTAGCCGAGCACGTGCTCATGTCGCAATGCGGCGAACGAGCTTCTGTTCCAGCCGGCGGTCGCGCGGGACGATGCGCGCGGCGGGCCGGTACGTCATGCCGAGGTCGCCGTCCACGGGACGCCAGGCTGCCATCGCGGGGATGCTTCCCGGCTCCCTGGGATTCCGTGGGTGTCGTTTCGTTGCAGTCATGTGCCGCTCCCTTGGTTGAAAGAGCTCCGACCCGCGACACATGTGGGAGGACGTTCGCGCCAGGCCTGCAGTGTCAGAACCCGGCCGCTCAGCGGCACCGATCGTTACGGCACCGTCGTGCAGGAGTATACGTCTAGAGGATCGAGGCCGGCGGCGGCTGCGCAGCGGGCGAGAGGAGCAGGAGGTGGCTCTCGACGACGG
>DASYFU010000225.1:0-9332 GCA_036498225.1 Gaiellaceae bacterium
CGAGCAGAAAGCTGCATGGCTGCCGCCGCTGATCGAGTCGCCGCTCCTTTGCTCGTTCGGGCTCTCCGAGCCGGGCGCGGGGTCGGACGTCGCCTCGCTGAAGACGACCGCGGTGCGCGAGGGTGACGAGTACGTCCTGAACGGATCGAAGACGTTCATCACGAACGCGGGCTACGCCGCGTGGACGGTCGTGTTCGCCAAGACCGACCCGAAGGGCGGCGCGAAGGGGATGTCGGCGTTCATCGTCCCGATGGACGCGACCGGCGTCACGATCGAACAGCACCTGGACAAGATGGGCCAGCGCGCGACCGATACGTCGGCGTTCGCACTGCAGGACGTCCGCATCCCCGTGGACAACCGTCTGGGCGAGGAGGGCGACGGCTTCAAGATCGCGATGGCGACGCTCGACTTCACGCGTCCCGGGACGGCGATCGGCGCCGTCGGGGTCGCGCAGGCCGCATACGACCACTCGGTCGCCTACGCCAAGGAGCGCGTCACGTTCGACGTGCCGATCGCGATGCACCAGGCGGTCAGTTTCATGATCGCCGACATGGCGACGGAGATCGAGGCCGCGCGGCTGCTCTGCTGGCAGGCCGCCTGGATGCTCGATCAGGGCCACGGGCGGAAGGCGACGCTGTATTCGTCCTTCGCAAAGCGCTTCTCGGCCGACATGGCGATGAAGGTCGCGACCGACGCCGTCCAGGTCTTCGGCGGGTACGGATACATCAAGGAGTACCCGGTCGAGAAGCTCATGCGCGACGCCAAGCTGTTTCAGATCTACGAGGGCACCTCGCAGATCCAGCGTCTCGTGATCGCGAAGGAAATATTCTTGCCACGTGCCGATTGAGATCGATCTCTCCGGCCGCGTCGCGCTCGTCACCGGCGGCTCACGCGGCCTCGGCCGCGCGGATGCGCTGACGCTCGCGCGCGCAGGAGCCGACGTCGTCGTCGCCGACCTGCTCGTCGAGTCCCAGCTGTCCGAGGAGACCGACCGCTACGGATCGCTCGCGACGGTCGCGCGCCAGCAGGGCCTCGTGCACACCGAGGAGACGGTGCGCGACATCGAGTCGATGGGGCGGAGGGCGCTTGCCGTCCGCTGCGACGTCACCGATCGCGGCGAGGTCGACGCGGCGGTCACGCGCACGGTCGAGGAGCTCGGCTCGATCGACATCCTCGTGAACAACGCGGGCACGCTCGATCACGTCGCCCAGTTCCACGAGCAGTCCGCGGAGCTCTGGGAGCGCGATCTGCGGGTGAATCTCACCGGCGCCTTCAACTGCGCGCAGGCGGCGTGGCCGCACATGAAGGAACGCGGGTGGGGGCGGATCGTGAACATGGCATCCGTGGCGGGCACGCTCGGCGGCTTCGGGCAGGCGAGCTATTCGACGACCAAGGCGGGACTGCTCGGCCTGACGAAGACGCTCGCGATGGAGGGCGGGCGCCACGGGATCACCTGCAACGCGATCGTCCCCGGCGTCATCGGAACCGAGGCGTTCGAGATGGCGAACACGGCGATGAACGAACGGATCGTCAGGCGGACCGCACTGCGGCGACCGGGCGAGCCGCAGGAGATCGCGAACGTCGTGACCTTCCTCTGTTCCGACCTCGCGGCGTACGTGACCGGCGTCGAGCTGAACGTCAGCGGCGGCGTCGAGCTCTTCGTCTTCTGAGCAGGGCCGCTGGCGCCCGTAAGAGGTACACGCGCGGGTAATCCGGGACCCGACCCCGCCCTCCTACCCGCCTAGCTCCGATCGTATTTCGAGACCTGTGCCGTGTCCCGCACGGCTTCGTGCCGATCTCCGCAAACGCCGGATACGATCGCGGGAATGCGCTGGAGGGTCGCGGTTTCCGTGCTCGTCATCGTCACCGCCGGCGTCGTCCTTGGCCTCGTGTTCGCCGGATCGCCGACGGCGATCGCGGAAGGAGTCCGCATCGACGGCATCGACGTCGGCGGCCTGCAGGTCGCCCAGGCGCGGGCAATGCTCGAGGGCAAGGCCTCGGCGCTCTCGACGAGGCCCGTCGTGTTCGTCGCAGGCGGCCGGCGGTTTGCGATTCGCCCCGCCGAACTCGGGGTCGAGTCGGATTGGGGCGCGGCAGTCCAGTCGGCGCAGCGCCAGGGCTCCGGCTTCGCGCCGCTGCGCGGGTACAAGCGTCTGGGCGTCGACGTCTTCGGCGCCGACGTCACGCCGACGACGAGCGTCCTCACCGGTGCACTGCAGTACGAGCTCGACCGGATCGGAGCCGCCATCGACCGGCGGCCGCGGGACGCCTCCCTGAGCCTGCACGGGACGCGTGTTTTGTTGGTGCCCGCGCAGCCGGGACTGACGCTCGACCGGAAAGCTGCCGCCACGCTCGTCGTGCGCGAGCTCGCAGCACTTGGTCGTCCTTCGCTGGCCGTACAGCTGCCGATGCGCGTCACACCGCCGCGCGTCCGCGCCGCCTCGCTTCAACGCGCGGCGCGCCAGGCGCGCATCGCGTTGTCGGCGCCCGTCCATCTCGTCGTCGGGCCGACGAGGTTCGTCATCACGCCGCGGCGGCTCGCCCCGCTGCTCCAGCTCCCGTCCGCGGGACGATCGACGCTCGCGATCGGAGGCCCCGCGGCCGACGCGTGGCTGCGGAAGCTCGGAGCGCACATCGAACGCAAGCCGGTGAACGCGACCTTCGCCGTCAACGGGCCGCGTGTCCGACTCGTTCCGGACCGACCCGGCGTGCGGCTCGACGCGGTCGGCGCCGCAGACGCGGTGCTCGCGGCGGCGCTCAAGCGACTACCGGCGCGCCGCGTCGCGCGGCTCCCGGTCGAGACGGCTCCTGCGACGCTCACCGAGGCGAAGGCCCGCGTAATGGGCATCGTCGGGCTCGTCTCGTCGTACACCACCGTGTACGGCGGCGTCCCGAACCGCATCCACAATGTGCAGCTCGTGGCCCACCTCGTCGACGACAAGCTGATCGCGCCCGGCGCGGAGTTCTCGTTCAACAAGACGACGGGCGCGCGGAACGCGGCCAAGGGATTCCTCGTCGCTCCCGTGATCGTGAACGGCGAGCTCACGACCGGTCTCGGCGGCGGCGTGTGCCAGGTCTCGACGACGGTGTTCAACACCGCGTTCGAAGCAGGCCTGAAGATCACGGCGCGGACGAATCACGCGCTGTACATCAGCCACTATCCGCAGGGGCGCGATGCGACCGTCAACTATCCGGACGTCGACCTTCGCTTCGTGAACGACACTCCACATTGGCTGTTGCTGCGCACGTTCGTCGGCTCGTCGTCGCTGACCGTCAGTCTGTACGGCACACCCACCGGGCGAAAGGTCGTGAGCACGACGGCGCCCCTCGTCGCGCACGGAACGATCAAGGTGAAGAAGACCATCGACCCGACCCTCGCGCCGGGCGAGCAGGTCGTCGACGATCCCGGCGAGCCCGCCCTCACGACGAGCGTCACGCGCGACGTGTACGCCAGGAGCGGGAAGCTGCTCTATCACGACGTCTGGTACTCGTCCTACCGCGCGGCCCCGGAGCTCCTTCGAATCGGCCCGAAGAAAAAGAAGCCGAAGCCGTCGGCAGTTACGCCTCCGCCGACCGGATAGCGTCGGCCAACCACTCGGGCACGCGGAGCGGCCGGAACGTCTTCGCGTCCACGCACGCATGCGCGGTCCAGCCGTCTGCGACCTGCAACCCATCTGCGCGGACGATGTCGTACTCGTAGCGAAACCGCGCGCCGCGAAGGCCGACGCAGCGCGCGTACACGTCGAGCTCGTCGTCGAAGCGCGCCGGGAGGACGTAGCGGCAGTACGACTCGAGCACGAGCGCCTCGATCCCGTGATCGCGCAGGGCCTGATAGCCGCCCGCGTACGTCCGGAGATACTCGACGCGCGCCACCTCGAACCACACCGGGTAGGCGGCGTTGTGCGCGATTCCCTGCGCGTCGGTGTCCGCGAAGCGCACGCGCACCCGCGTCGAGAACGAGAATCCCTCCATGCGCCAACTCTACGGCGTCGAATCGCTCGCAGAGCTCGCGCGAACGCGCGGGCCGTGCGTCGTCCTGACCGGCGCGGGCATCAGCACCGAGTCGGGCATCCCCGACTTTCGATCGCCGACCGGAATCTGGCGGCGATACGACCCAATGGAGTACGCGACCATCGACGCGTTCCGCGCGAGCCCGGGGAAGGTCTGGGACTTCTACGGAAAGCGGCTCGCCGCGCTCGCCGAGGCTGAGCCGAACGACGGGCACCGAGCGCTCGCCGAGCTCGAGCGCCGCGGATGGGTGGACGCCGTCATCACCCAGAACGTCGACGGGCTCCACACCGCCGCGGGCTCGCGGCGCGTCGTCGAGGTGCACGGCTCGATTCGCACCGCGAGCTGCAGCGAGTGCGGCACGACGATTTCGTCCGAGGACGCGATCGCGCTGCTGCCCGTCCCCGGCTGCCCGAGCTGCGGCCACGTGCTCAAGCCCGACGTCGTCATGTTCGGCGAGCTCTTGCCCGAGGCCGCGATCGACCGCGCGATCAGGCTCGCTTCCGAGGCGAGCCTGATGCTCGTCGTCGGCTCGTCGCTCGAGGTCTATCCGGTCGCGGGCCTCCCGCTCGAGACGCTGGCGGCAGGAGGCCGGCTCGCGATCGTGAACCGCGGCGAGACGCAGTTCGACAAACGCGCGGACGTCGTCATCGACGACGGCGCAGGGTCGACGCTCGCGGCTCTTGCGCGCGCGCTAGCCGAGCGGCGGGAGTGATGCCGCGAAGATCGCCTCGTGCTTGCGGCTGCCCGTCGGGGCGATCGCGAGCGCGAACACCGGCACGACGCGGTCGCCCGCGAACGCGGTGGAGAAGTAGTCGCCGACCATTCGTCCCTGGGCCTCCGGCAGCCACGTCATCTGCATCGGCTCCGCGTCGAGCTGGAGCGGCTTCGTCCACGTCTGCCCGCCGTTCGGCGATTGCAGGAATCCGACACCGAGCGTGCACGCCTGCGTCTGGCACGAGAGCGGCGTGAAGTACGCGTAGACGAGCGCGATATGCCCCGGTTTCGTCGGGTCGGCGGCGATGCCCGGGATCATCGCGTCGAGCGACGACGAGACCGCTGCCGGGGGGATCCGCGTCGGCGTCGTCCACGTCACGCCGTCGGTCGACGTCGAGAGGACGAGGTCGTTCGCGACGCATCCTGAGCGGAACCGGCAGTCAGCCCACGTCGCGTACAGCGTCCCGTCGCCGCCTATCGCCATCGACGGAAGTGAAATCGCGCGCATCGGATCGTTGTTCGCCGACGTCAGGGTGGCGAGCGTCGTGCGTGTGAACGTCGCACCGCCGTCGGTGGACCGGAGGCTTTCGATCGTCCCCGTCAGCGCCTGCTCGCCCACGTAGTTCCCCGCGATCGTGACGAGCGTGCCGTCGGCGAGAACGGCAGGCTGCGTGCCGACGAGAACACCACTGGCGCGAACGGGCGTCGACCACGTCAGGCCTCCGTCGTTGCTCGACTGGCTGACGGTGGAGTTCAAGTCGTCGTCGGTGTAGAGCGCGTAGCACCGTCCCCGGAACGGACTCGACGCGCCGTTGTCGCAGGCGATCCAGTCCTTGTCGAGCGCAGGTCCGCTCGCCGCGGTCACGGGCGCCGACCAGTGCAGGCCGTCGGTCGAGTGCGCGACCATGACGCGCGTTCCGCCCTGCTCGATCGTGAGTGTCGAGATGAGCCAGACGCCGTGCGCCGCGTCGTACGCGACGCTCGGATCGGATGCTGCGCTCTCCGGCCCCGGCGGGCTCGACTCGACCGTGACGGAGGGGAGAAGCCCGCGCGTCCATGTCCGGCCCGAGTCGTTCGAGACGGCGAAGCCGATGAACGACGCGCCGCCGCCCGCGAAGCGGCCGACCTGATACGCCGCCACGATCGTCGAGCCCCAGGCCGCGTCGTCGGGCTCGACCGCCGTCTCGTGCTGGCCCGCCGGATTCGTGGACGGGTCGACCGAGAGTCGCCGTGAGACGACCTGGCAGTTCGCCGCGACCGAGTCGGCGAGGTCAGCAACGACGACGTTGAACCCGCCGCCGCAGTCGACGCTGTCCTTCCCGCCCCAGGCGGCCTGGATGAAATCGTTTCCCGGGCCGCCGAGGAGCCGGTCGGGCGCGGGCGTCCCCAGGACGACTCCACCGTGCTTCGGCGCATGGATCGTGGCGGCGGCCGCCGGCGCGGCGAACACGAGCGCAAGCACGATCAGCAGGCGACGCATCGAATCGGCAGCGTAACCGGTGCTTTCGTACACTGTCGATCGTGGCCGACGAGAAGCGCAACGACCTGCTCGGAAAGCTCGCGGAGTTGAGCGAGGAGGCGATCCACCGGCTACAGGACGCGCCGGGCGGCGATCGCCTCGTCGGGACGATGAACACGATGCGCGACCGGCTCGACGAGCTTCAGCGCCGCGTGCGCGGGATCGACGAGCTCGAGCAGCGGCTCACCGCGCTCGAGCGGAAGGTCGAGAAGCTGGCGAAAGATGCCGGCCCCGCGACACCGAGCCGAAGCTCAAAGACCAAGTCGTAGCAAGCAGCGCAGCGACGAGCAGCAGACCGCCGGCGATATCCGACGGGACGTGCAGCGCGCCGACTTCCACCATCACGATCGAGCCGATGGCCCACGTGAACGCCCACGCTGCGACCCGAGGCCAGGCGGCAGCAACGGCAGCGGCGACGAGCACGGTGCGAATGGTGTGACCGCTCGGGAACGAGTTGTCGAATGCGGCGACGTGGAGCCGGTGCGCGTACAGCGGCGGCCGCGTCAGCGTTTCCTTGGTGATCTCCTCGACGAGGTTGCCCGCGACGAACGCGCCCGCGAGCAGGACGGCGTGGCGGTTCCGCAGGGCGAGGCATGCCGCCGCGACGATCGCGCTCGCAACGAGAAAGGCGGCCGGCACCGTGACGACGTTCGTGACGACCGCGACCGCACTGTTCCACGACGAGTTCCACAGCGGGACGAGCGCGTCGACGACCGTCGGCTTCTCAGCCGTGAAGCGCGCCTCCGGCATCGCGTGCGCCATCGCCCAGCGATCGACGCCGGTCAGTTCGCCCACTGAGACGAGGCCCGCGAGCGCTGCGAACGCCGCAGCGCATGCTGCGGCGGCAGCGCTAGCGCGGGACACGCACCCGCAGCGCGCCCGGGACGATCTCGAATCGCGCCGGCGTCGTGCCGACCTGCTCGCCGTCGAGCTCGATCGGAAGCGTCTCTGCGCCGTCGACCACGACGACGCGTGCACGCGCGAGCTCGACCTTCGGATGCCCGAGATGCTTCCCGCGGTAGAGCTTCGGCGCCGTCGTCGCGAAGTCGAGCTTCGTCACGTCGCCGATCATCAGGACGTCGAAGAGGCCGTCGTCGGGGCTCGCCTCCGGCGCCAGCCACATCGATCCGCCGTGGTACTGCCCGTTGGCGACGATGACGTCGTGCATCCGCCGCGACCGGCGCCGGCCGTCGAGCTCGACGTCGATGACGGTGTTCTGCCACGCGAGGAACACGCGCACGAGCGCGTAGAAGAACGTCGCCTTGCCGCCGAGCGCCTTCGACATGCCGTTCGCGCGCTGCGCCACGGCGGCGCTCATGCCGACGCTCCCGACGTTGACGACGTACCGTTCCTCGTCCGCGCCTGCCCACGTCCGGTAATTGACGCGTCCGACGTCGATCGTCCGCGTGCGTCCCTCGATCGCCGTGCGGACGGCGTCGTCGAAGCGAGTCGGAATGCCGTACGTCCGGCCGAAGTCCATGCCCGTCCCGAGCGGGATCGTCGCGAGCTCCGGCCCGCCCCCGGCACGCATGAGCCCCGTCACGGTCTCGTTCAGCGTGCCGTCTCCGCCGACGGCGACGACGAGCTCGGCGCCTTCGCGCGCCGCGCCCTCCGCGAGCTCGACGATGTGCCCGGGCCGCTCCGAGAAGAACGTCTCCCCGGTCAGGCCGAGGTCTGCGGCGCGATGTGCGAGCTCCGGCCAGCGCTTGCCCGTGGCGCCGTTGTCCGACGCCGGATTCACGAGGAAAACGCTCTTAGTCAGCGGTGACCGTCGCGAGGCCGACGCGCGTCATCCGGTCGACCGCGGCCTTCAGCTCCTCGTCGCTGATGCGCGTGAACGCGCCCTCGACGACGATGTCGCTGACGGTGAGGAGACAGCCCGCCTGCACCTTTCGCAGCGCGCCGAGCGTGAAGAGAATCGCCGCCTCCATCTCGACGCCGAGGATGCCGCGGTCCGACCAGCGCTGGTACTGGCCGCCGTCGGGGTTGTAGAAGACGTCACTCGAGACAACGGGGCCGACGTGGATCGGCTGGCCGAGCTCCTTCGCCGCATGCACCGCTTCGTGCACGAGCTCGAAGCTCGCCGTCGGGCAATGCGGCTCGCGCACGTACGTGAACGTCGTGCCGTCCTGTGGCACCGCGCTGATGGCGACGATCATGTCGCCGAGCTGGTGATGCGGCTGCAGCCCGCCGCACGTGCCGACGCGGAGGATCTTCTTGCAGCCGAGCATGACGAGCTCCTCGATGACGATCGCTGCAGAGGGGCAGCCCATGCCGGTCGCCTGCACGGAGACGGGCTTGCCCTCCCACGCGCCGCGGAAGCCGAGCATCCCTCGCTCCCCGTTCGTCTGCACGACGTCGTCGAGATACGTCTCGGCGATGTACTTGGCCCGAAGCGGGTCTCCCGGGACGAGAACCGCCTCCGCGTAGTCCCCCGGCTCGGCGCGAATGTGAATCGGCATGGCGCCAACCCTAACCCGTGGGATGATCGAGGCCCGTGGTTGCCGTCGACCCGACGCTCGACGAGATCCTCGCGTTCTGCGCGGAGGAGCCCGTCGAGCGTGTCTTTCTCGAAGACATCGCGCGTCGCGGCCTGGGACGGTTCTCGGCGCTCGCCGCGCGCGGCCGGCTGTCCGCGCTCTGTCACGTCGGCGCGAACGTCGTGCCCTCGGGAACCGGTTGCGCAGCGTTCGCGTCCGCCACGGTGCGCGGCCAGCCGCGCATGATCATCGGCGAGCAGGGCGCGGTCGACGAGCTGTGGGCGGAAGCGGAGCCGGTCATGCCCCGCCCGCGCGACGACCGGGCCGGCCAGCCCGTGTGCGTGATCGACGAGCCGCCCGAGGCGGGGGACACTGGACTGCGACGCGCGACGCTCGCCGACCTCGATCGGCTCGTGCCCGCGTGCGCGGCCGCGCACGCGGAGGAGATCGGAATCGATCCGCTCCGCCGCGATCCGGACGGCTTCCGCTGGCGCACGCGCATGCAGATCGAGGACGGGCGCTCGTGGGTGTGGCTCGACGACGGCGTCATCCGCTTCAAGGCGGAGGCGTCGGCCTGGACGCCGAGCGCCGTGCAGCTGCAGCAGGTG
>DASYFU010000226.1:0-11187 GCA_036498225.1 Gaiellaceae bacterium
TGCATCTCCCAGGGACGCTGACGCCGCTCCAGCTCGGAGATCGCGTCGTTCACCGTCGCCGCCTCGATGTCGAGGCGGCGCGGCAGTCCGGCGAAGAGCGGCGTCAGCGTCCCTGGGAGATGCAGGTCGGCCATCAGTCGAGAACGGCGACCTCGACGGATGAGATCGGCGGCAGATAGCTCGCGATCTCGCTCCAGCTCTCGCCTTCGTCGTTCGACGCGAACAGCTGCCCCGTGCTCGTGCCGAAGTAGAGGCCCGGCGTGTCGTACGAGTCGATCGTCATCGCGGCCCGGAGCACGCCGAGATGAGCATCCGCCTGCGGCAGCCCCTTGCGCAGCGGCTTCCAGCTCGATCCGGCGTCCTTCGTCTGCCACACGGTCGCCTTACCGTCGGGCATCGTCCGGCCGTGGCCGGGATCGAGCGGCACGACGTAGAACGTGTCGCGGTCGTGCGGGTGCGCGGCGGCCCCGAAGCCGAACTCGGTCGGCAGTCCCTCGGTGATCTCCGTCCACGTGTGCCCGTCGTCGTCGCTGCGGTGCATGCCGACATGGTTCTGCTGGTACAGGCGGGTGTCGTCGGAGCGCACCATCCGGTGGACGCAGAAGCCGACCTCCTCGTGCGGGCGCGGCCAGTCGGCGCGGAGCCCGCGGTTGCGCGGCGTCCACGAGGTCCCGCCGTCGGTCGTCTCGAACAGGCCGACGCCCTGGACGATCGCCCAGAAGCGCGCGTCGTCATCGCGGTCGAGCGTGAGAGCGGAGATGCCGAGATGGCCAGGAGGCTGGTTCGCCGGGTCGTCCCACGCTTCGCTGCCCGGCTGTCCGGCGAGCGTCGTCAGCAGCGAGAACGTCTCGCCGCCGTCGGTGCTCTGGAAGATGCCCGGCGCCTCGACGCCGACGAGCACGCGCCCGTTGCGGGCGGCGAGCGACGACACCTTGGAGATCTTCTTGCCGCTCGACTCGTCGTAGGCGATCCCCTCGCTCGAGAGTGTCCAGGTCTCGCCGAGATCCTTGCTCCGCCACACCGCCGAGCCGTGCCACTCGCTCGCGGCGGCGGCATAGATGTCGCCCGTCGCCGAGTCGAGGACGGCGTGATACACCGGCCAGCCTTCGCAATACGGCCCGCGCATGTTCCACTCGCGCCGGTCGGCATCGCTCTCCAACAGGAACGCGCCCTTACGCGTTCCGACCAGCAACAGCGTCTTCGGCATGTTCTCTCCTCCCAGGGTTTTCGAGGCCTCACCCTAGTAGACGACGGAGCAGCGGCAAACTCATCGACGCGGCGTAGATTCCGACCGCCGTCGAGATGACCATCGTGCTCGGCGGGAGGGTAGGGAAGACGTAGCTCAGGGTCAGCCCGATCCAGACCGCGCCGAGCGCGAGGAGGGCGGAGAGGACGAGGCCGAGCCACGGCCGCGCCGTCAGCCGGTGGGCCGCGCCCGCGGGCGCGGCGAGCAGGCCGAGAAGGAGGAGCGCGCCGACCGCCTGCGTCGCCTGGGCGGCGACGACCCCGACGAGCCCGAGGAACACGAGGCCGAGAACGCGCACGGGAACGCCCTGCGCCGACGCGACTGCTGCGTCGACCGAGGCGAAGAGCAGCGGCCGTGCGAGCGTCGCGACGACCGCGGTCGCGAGCACGCCGAGCGCGACCGAAACCTCCACGTCAGTCCTACTCAGTCCGAAGATCGAGCCGAAGAGGACGCGGACGCCCGCCGTCCCGTTCCCGCCGCTCGAGTTCGTCGTGAAGATGGAGAGGAAGAGGACGCCGAGGCCGAGCGTCCAGGCGAAGAGCGTGCCAATGACGACGTCGTCCGCTCGGGCACGGTCGCCGAGCGCACCCATCGTGACGCCGCCGAGAATGGTGGCGAGAAAGAGGCCGGCGCGCACGTCGATGCCGAGTGCGGCGGCGGCGAGCGCTCCGGTGAACGCGACGTGGCTGAGCGCGTCGCCTGCGAAGACCTGCGCGCGCAGCACGACGAACCAGCCGACGAGCCCGCACGCGATCGCGACGAAGCTGCCGGCGACGAGCGCGTTGCGCATGAACTCCTGCGCGAGCATCAGGCGAGCATCCGCGCGACGAGGTACGCCGCGAACGAGAGCGACGTGATGTAGAAGCCGACGGGATAGATCGAGAAGTACGCGAGCGCGAGCCCGAGCCACGTGACGGCGAGCGCGAGCGCGACCGATAGGACGACGCCGAGCAGCGGTCGCGGCGTGAGCAGCTGCGCCGTCGCAGCCGGCGTGACGAGCAGGGCGAAGACGAGGAGCGCGCCGGTGATCTGGCTCGTCTCCGCGACCGAGAGACCGAGAACGAGGAGGAAGCCGAGCCCGAGCAGTTGGACGGGGACGCCGCCCGCGCGCGCGACGTCCGGATCGATGGACGCGAAAAGCAGCGGTCGCGCCGCGATGCCGACGACTGCGATCCCTACGACGGCGACGACGAGGAGCACGAGCACCTGCGAGCTCGTGATGCCGAGGAACGTGCCGAACAGGAGCGAGTCGAGCCCGTTCAGCACGCCGTGGTACAGGCTGACGAAGAGAAACCCGAGTGCGAGCGCGAGCGCGCCGATCGACCCCGTCGCGGCCGACTCGGTCGAGAGGTTGCGCCGTGTCCCGGCGGCCGCCGCGAGCGCGAGCGCGCCGGCGCCGCAGACGCCGAAATAGCCGATGAGGACGGGAACGCCTGCGAGGCTCGCCGCCGACGCGCCGGTGAACGCGGTCACCGACAGCGTGTGACCCGCGAACGTCTGGCGGCGCAGCACCATGAACCAGCCGATCACGCCGGCCATGACGGCGACGATCGTCCCCGCCGCGAGCGCGTGCTGCATGAACGGAAAGGTGAAGAGCGCGCGGACGTCCGTGACCGGGTTCCACGAGAGCCCGGTGAAGATGGAGCTAGTGAGCGTGGTGTCCATGCAAGTCCGGAGCGCCGACCACCACGAGCCGGCCGTCGGACGCGCGGAGAACGTCGATCGGCACGCCGTACAGCGCGCTCAGCGTCTCGGCTGAGATGACGTCCTCCGGGTTGCCTTCGACGGCGGTCTCGCCCGCGACGTAGATGACGGCGTCGAGGTAGCCGATGATCGGGTTCACGTCGTGCGCGACGAGCAGGACGGCGACGTCCTCATCGCGGCAGATGTCGCGGATGAGCGCTGCGACGCCCGCCTGGTTCGGGAGGTCGAGACTGTCGAGCGGCTCGTCCAGGAGCAGCAGCTGCGGACGCCGCGCGAGCGCCTGCGCGATGAGTAGCCGCTGCTGCTCGCCGCCCGAGAGCGCGCCGATCGGCTTGCGCGCGTAGGCCGTGGCGCCGACGAGCGCGATCACCTCGTCGACGCGCTTCGCGGCAGCGCGGCTGCGCCGGCCTGGAATTGGCAGGCCCCAACGGGCGCCGTCCAGGCCGAGCCGCACGAGATCGACGCCGCGGATGCGCGTGCTCTCGTCGAAGCTCCGCCGCTGCGGGAGATAGCCGATGCGGTCGTTCGCCTCGCCTGCCGGACCGCCGAGCACGGACGCGCTGCCGGCGGCGAGCGGCTGGAGACCGAGGATCGCGCGGATGAGCGTCGACTTGCCGGCGCCGTTCGGTCCGAGTACGGCGACGAACTGGCCGCGCTCCACCGTGAGCGTCACGTCGCGCCAGATCGTCGTCCCGGCGATGCGCGCCTGGGCGCCGTCGAACGTGACTGCGGTCACGGGCGGACGCTCTTCGCCAATGCGAGCACGAGCGCCTGCAGCTGCCGCACCTGCCATTGCTGGAACGTCGCCGACGCCGGAGTGAGCGTCTCTGTGATCGTCGTGACAGGGATGCCCTGCTTGCGCGCGGCCTCGGTGAAGCGCGCGACGTCTGGCGTGCTGTTCTGGCTGTTGAAGACCCACACCTTGATCTGCTTCTTCGCGATCTGGCGGTCGATCGTCGTCTTGTCCGACGCGGTCGGCTCCGTCCCCTCGCTGATCGCCCGCAGGAACGAGTACGGCGTGATCAGCCTCAGGCCGAGCGCCTGCGCGAGCGGCGCGAAGATGCTCTCGGACGCGCCGACAGGCGTGCCGCCGAACCGGCGCTTGATCGTGGCGATGTAGTTCTTGTACTCCGCCAGGCCCTTCGTCTCGAGCTGCGCCTTCTGCGTGCGGAAGTACGCCGCGTCCTTCGGGTCGAGCTTCGAGTAGTCGCGGACGATGGCGGCGATCACCGTCTGCACGTTGGACGGCGAGTACCAGCGGTGCGGGTTGCCGCCCGGCTTGACGCCGACGAGGTCGCCGACGGTGAGGACGACGCGGCCGCCGACGGGGTTGGCGGCGAGGAGCTTCGGCGCCCACGGGTCGTATCCGACCCCGTTCACGATCGCCATCTGCGCGCCGGCCATCGTGCGGGCGTCGAGCGCTGTCGGCTCGTAGTCGTGCGGGTCGGTGGCGGGGTTCGTGATGACGCTCGTGACCTGGACGCGGTTGCCCCCGAGCTGCGCGGCGAGGCTGCCCCAGAAGTTCTCGGCGGCGACAACGTGGATCTGGGTGGCGGCGAGGAGTGCGGCAAGTGTGTGCATGGTCGAGGAGTCTAGCGATAATCATTCTCACTAGCTAAACTGATGGCCGGTATGAACTGGATCGAGACGACGACGGAGTCGCTCCAGCGCATGGGCAGGCGGAACAGCGCCGCCCGCCGCGCGGTGATCGACCTCCTCGGGCGCCAGCGCTGCTGCGTCACGGCCCAGGAGATCTTCGACGAGCTGCGCGCCGAGGGCCGGCAGGTCGGGATCGCGAGCATCTACCGGACGCTCGAGCAGCTGACGCGCGACGGCTTCGTCCAGCGCGTCGACGTCGGCGCGCCGACCGCGCGCTACGAGCCCGTCCAGCCCGACGGCGAGCACCATCACCATCTCGTCTGCGCCGACTGCGGCAAGGTCGAAGCCTTCGCCGACCCGGAGCTCGAGCACGCGCTGCACAAGGTCGAGGACGAGACGGGCTACGCCGTCGCCCACGACGTCGTCCTTCGCGGCCGCTGTGACGATTGCGCCGCCTGACGGCCGGTACTTAGTACCCGGACGGAAGGTGTACGACTTCAGCACGAACGGCCAAGTCAAGCGCCGACGTCCGTGACGAAGCCGTGACGGTACCTAGTACCGGCCTATTGCAGTGTTCGTGATGGAGGCGCGCGCTGGTACCCGCTACCGGGCCTCGAATCAGCGCCTTGGAGGGCCTGTGGATTCGCGCACGACGAGGCGCGTTGCTAACTCCACGTGCAACGTCTCGAGGCTGTGGCGCTCGAGTAAGCGCATCAGCAGGCTGACCGCTGTCCGGCCCATCTCGGCGAGGGGTTGCCGCACGGTCGTGAGCGTCGGCGTCACGATCGTCGCGTGCTCGACGTCGTCGAAGCCGACGATCGAGAGATCCTCGGGAACGCGAAGGCCGCGGGCGCGCGCGGCCCGGATTGCGCCGATCGCGTGGTTGTCGTTGAAGGCGAAGATCGCGGTCGGCGGATCGGTGAGGTCGAGGAGCTGCCCCGCCGCCTGCTCGCCGCCGTCGATCTCGAAGTTCGACTCCACCTCGAGCTCCGGCTCGGGGAGGATCCCGGCCGACGCGAGCGCGGCGTGATAGCCGCGGCGCCGGTCCTCGGTCGCGACCCAGCCGAGCGGGCCGGTGATGATCGCGATCCGGCGATGCCCGAGTCCGAGCAGGTGCTTCATCGCCTGGTCGGCGCCGGAGGTGTGCGCAGCGGAAACGGACGCGATGCGATCGTCGAGCGGCATGAGCGGGTCGATGACGACGAAGCGATAGCCGGCGTCGAGGAGCCGCTCGAGCTCCTGGCTCGACTCCTCCGGCAGGACGATGAGTGCGCCGTCGGTGAGACCGTGCATGAGCCGGTCGAGCAGCGTCACCTCGCGGTCGTGCTGGTGCCCGGTCGGTGAAAGCACGGCGCGCAGATCGTGCTCCTGCAGCGCCTCGGTCGCGCCCGACAGGATGGCCGAGAAGTAGGCCGGGAAGACGAGCGGCACAAGCAGCCCCACGAGCCCGGTGCGCCCGGCCGACAGGCCGCGGGCACCTCGGTTTGCGATGTATCCGCGCTCCTGGATGATCCGGCTGACGAGCTCGCGGGTCTCGGGCGCGACGTCGTCGCGCCCGTTGAGGACGCGGGACACCGTGGCGATCGAGACGCCGGCCTCGTCCGCCACCTCCCGGATCGTCACCCGCGCGTGTGCGAGCTCGGCCATCTGCCCATTCAAGCACGTTTCCGGAAATGTTTCGGTGCCGAGATCGCAATTTCCGTGTAACCACCCCTTGACTTTCAGTCCGGATCAGTGGTAACAACTTCCGGAAACGTTTACGGGCCGTCGCGCCCACCCACGCCCCAATCACCCCACGCCGGGTGAGAAAGGACCGCAGATGCGACGCAGCTTCCGCTCAACCCGACGGCTCGCGGCCGTCGGAGTCGCCGCAGGACTCGCCGTTCTCGCGCTCATTGGGACCGCTTCGGCCCCGGCAGCGACTAAGGGGACGGCCGCGCAAACGGCGGCACACAAGTGCCTCGTCATGGAAGGCTCGGGCGACCCGGCCTTCGTCAAGAACTTCAACCCCTACACGGCCACCGGCCTGCCGAGCGGCCAGTTCATCCAGGGCTCGTTCTACGAGCCGCTCGTTGTCGTCGGCGAAGGCGGCCTCAAGCCGGTGCCGTGGCTCGCGCGCTCCTGGAAGTGGAGCAACGGCAACAGGACCCTCACGCTCCAGATCGCAAAGGGCGTGAAGTGGTCGGACGGCAAGCCGCTCACGTCGCTCGACGTCGTCTACAGCCTGACGGCCGGGCAGCAGAACGCGGCGATGGACCGCATCGGCCTGACCGGGCCGGGCAACAACATCCAGTCGATCCGCGCACACGGGCCGTACGTCGTCAGCATCACGCTGAAGACGCCGGACTCCCAGTTCATCGCAGCGACGCTGAACCGGCAGTTCGTCGTCCCGCAGCACATCTGGTCGAAGGTGGCCGATCCGACGACGTTCACGAACTCGAACCCCGTGGGCTCGGGCCCGTTCGACGTCGTCAGCCGCTTCACGACGCAGGACTACGTCTTCTCGAAGAACACGCACTACTGGCAGCCGGGCCTGCCCAAGATCCCGTGCCTCGAGTACGTCCAGGCCGCCTCGAACGACAGCGCGCTCGCGCTGGCACAGAGCGGTCAGGTCGACTGGACGCACAACTTCGTCCCGAACGTCGCGCAGGCGTACATCGCGAAGGATCCGCAGCACTTCCACGCGTTCTACGCAACGAGTGCGTATCCGATCTCGCTGCTGCTCGACGATACGCAGTATCCGTATAGCCTCGTCGCGTTCCGCAAGGCGCTCAGCCTGGCGATCGACCGGAACTCCGTGTCGAAGCTCGGCGAGTACGGGTACGCGCCGCCGGTCGACGCCATCGGCCTCGGCGGACTGTTCCCGCAGTGGGTCACAGACGCGTCCGTCAAGGCGCAGGCCAAGGCCATGGCGACGTACAACCCGACGGCGGCGAAGAAGATGCTCACCGACGCCGGCTTCACGTACAAGGGCAATCAGCTGATCGACCCGAAGGGCAATCCCGTCTCGCTCGACATCCACGTGATCTCGGGCTGGTCGGACTGGGTCGCGTCGAACCAGATCATCACGAAGAACCTCAGTGACATCGGCATCAGCTCGAAGGTCGCGCTGGAGCCGGACTGGGGCTCGTGGTACCCGAACGCGTCGTCGACGAAGAACCCGACGCTGCTCTGGCAGGGCGGATCGCAGGGCTCGCCGTACGGCTACTTCTACGCCAACATGTCGTCGAACGGGTACGTGCCTTCCGGACAGGACGGGACGCCGACCGGCAACTGGGAGCACTTCCAGGACCCGCAGGCGACCGCGCTCCTGAACCAGTGGAAGATCACGCTCGATCCGAAGAAGCAGCAGGCGATCGCGACGCAGCTGGAGAAGCTCTGGCTGAACGAGCTCCCGATCGTGCCGCTCTTCATCGGGCCGCGTTGGTCGACGTACAGCACGAAGTACTTCCACAACTTCGACACGCCGAAGAACTTCTGGGGCGACCCGATCTTCTCGACGTTCCCCGACAACATCCTGTCCTTCACCCGCATCGAGCCAGGCGGGAAGGCCGGGGCCTGATCGCAGGGTAGAACCCTCCACCGGCGGGCGGTCCCCGCGCCGCCCGCCGGTCTACCCTCCGAGGCACGCATGCGCTGGTTCGCCCGTCGGCTCGCCTTCTACGTCTTCGCGATCTGGGTCGCGCTGACGATCAACTTCCTCCTTCCGAGGCTGATGCCGGGTAGCCCGATCGCGGGTCTGCTGCAGCATCTGAGCTCGGCGCAGATCTCCGCCAACCCCGGGATCGTCCAGACGTACGAGGCGCTTCTCGGCGGGGGCCACCACTCGATCTGGGCCGACTACGTCACGTACCTGCACCGGATCGCGCACTTCAACTTCGGCATCTCGACGTCGAACTATCCGACGCCCGTCTCCGAGGTCATCGGCCGCACGCTGCCGTACTCGATCTTCCTCGTCGGCGTCGCATTCATCCTCTCGTTCCTGATCGGCACCGGCGTCGGGATGATCGCGGCCTGGCGGCGCGGCGGCTTCACCGACAGCGTCGTCGTGCCGGCGTTCATGACCGTCAGCGCCTTTCCTGCCTTCGTCCTCGCGCTGGTCGGCCTCTACTTCCTCGGCCTCAAGGCCGGCTGGTTCCCGATCCAGCATGCGTACGACAGCAGCATCGTTCCCGGCTGGAACTGGACGTTCGTCTCGAGCGCGTTCCGGCACGCACAGCTGCCGATCATCGCCATCGTCGCCGCGTACACGGGCGGCTGGGTGCTGAACATGCGCACGGTCATGATCAACACGATCGGCGAGGACTACGTCGGGATGGCCCGCGCGAAGGGCCTGCGCGACCGGCGCGTGATGACGCGCTACGCGGGACGCAACGCCATCCTGCCGCCGCTGAACGGCTTCGCCGCGCAGTTCGCCGGCGCGGTCGGCGGCCTCGTCTTCGTCGAGATCGTCTTCAGCTACCCGGGCATCGGCTACACGCTCCAGTCCGCCGTGCTCGGCAACGACTATCCGCTCGCGCAGGCGATCCTCGTCGTGCTCTCCGTCTGCGTGATCGTCGCGAATCTCATCATGGACGTCCTCAACTTCATCCTCGACCCGCGCCTGCGGACGTCCTGATGTCGCAGCTCGACCCGACCGTGCTCGACCTCCCGCTCGCGACGCCGAAGCGCGGCATCCGCGTCGGCCGCATCCGGGTTCCCGGTTGGCTCGCGCTCCTCGTGCGCAACCGCAAGTCGCGCGCGGGGCTGTTCATCGTCTTCTTCATGGTCTTCATCGCGATCATCGCGCCGCTCATCTCGGTCGCGCACCCGAACGACTTCAACCTGCTCGCGACGCGGCAGGCGCCGTCGTGGCATCACCTGTTCGGCACGACCGACCAGGGGAGCGACGTCTTCTCGCAGGTCGTCGTCGGTGCGCGGCGCTCGCTCCTGCTCGGCGCGCTCGCGGGCGCGCTCGCGACCGTCGTCGCGGCGGTGCTCGGCATCACGGCCGCATACGTCGGCGGGATCGTGGACGAGGTCGTCAACCTGCTGACGAACGTCTTCTTGACGATTCCGGCGATCCCGCTGCTCGTCGTCGCCTCCGGCTATCTGAAGGCGCGCGGCATGTGGACGATGATCGCGGTCATCGCGCTCGTGCTCTGGGCGTTCGAGGCGCGCATTCTCCGGGCTCAGGCGTTGACGTTGAAGAACCGCGACTTCATCCTCGCGGCGAAGGCGTCCGGGGAGCCGACGTGGCGGATCGTCTTCGGCGAGCTGATGCCGAACATGATCAGCCGCATCGCGGCGGCGTTCGTGCTCGTCTTCTACATCTCGCTCCTCGTCGACTCGGGCCTCGAGTTCCTCGGGCTCGGCGACATGTCGGCGACGAGCTGGGGCGTCACCATCTACTGGGCGCAGGTCAACTCCACCGTTCTGCAGGGCGAGTGGTGGCCGTTCATGTTCCCGAGCCTCGCACTCGGGCTCACCGTGCTCGGCCTCGTCCTCGTGCTCGCTGGAATCGACGAGGTGAGCAACCCGCAGCTGCGCACGGAGCGAAAGCGCGGCCGGCTCGTCAGGCTGCTCCTCGGAAGGGCGACCGCGTGAGCACGGTGGCCACGAAGACGCTGCTCGAGGTGAAGGGCCTCGAGGTCGAGTACGGACGCGTGCGCGCGGTCGACGGCATCGACCTGACGATCGGCACGGGTGAGATCCTCGGGCTCGCCGGCGAGTCGGGCTGCGGCAAGAGCACGGTGGCGAACGCGATCATGCAGATCCTCCGTCCGCCTGCGCGCATCGTCGGCGGCAGCATTCTCTTCGAGGGCGAAGATCTCGTCGGCAAGAGCACGGAGCAACTGCGCAAGTACCGCTGGCGCAACGTGTCGATGGTGTTCCAGAGCGCGATGAACGCGCTCAACCCGGTCATGCGCGTCGGCGACCAGTTCGTCGACATGATGCAGGCGCACGAGCGCGTCTCCAAGCATCGCGCGATCGAACGTGCGGGAGAGCTGCTCGAGCTCGTCGGCATGGACAAGCGCCGCGTGCGCGCGTACCCGCACGAGCTCTCTGGCGGCATGCGCCAGCGCGTGATCATCGCGATGGCGCTCGCGCTCAGCCCCGAGCTCATCATTCTCGACGAGCCGACCACGGCGCTCGACGTCGTCGTGCAGCGCGAGATCCTCCAGCAGGTCGAGGTCTTGAAGCGCGACTTCGGCTTTGCGGTCGTGTTCATCACGCACGACCTCTCGCTGCTGCTCGAGTTCGCGGACCGGATCGCGATCATGTACGCAGGCGAGATCGTCGAGAGCGCGCCGGCCGCGCAGCTCGCGGAGAATCCGCTGCATCCGTACACGCAGGGCCTGCTCCGCTCGTTCCCGCCGCTGACCGGCCCGCGCGTGCGGCTGACCGGCATCCCGGGCGCGCCGCCCGACCTGCGCGAGCCGCCGAGCGGCTGCCGCTTCCATCCGCGCTGCCCGTATTGCGTCCCCGACGACCCGGCGCTCTATCTCCGCCAGACGACGGAGCGGCCGCGCCTGCGCACGATCGGCTCCGAGCACTCGGTTGCCTGCCACCTGGTGGACGGATGAGCGCGCTCGAAGTCAGAGATCTGTCGAAGACCTTCGCGATCGGCGGCGCGCTGCGCCGGCAGCAGCTGCACG
>DASYFU010000227.1:0-1840 GCA_036498225.1 Gaiellaceae bacterium
AGATCGCCCGTCTCGTCTCGACGGAAGACGTCATGGTCGGCGAGCAGGTGACGACGTCGCGCTTCGGCGGCGCGAACGAGCTTGGCGTCCGCGCGAAGCTCAAGGGGACGCTCCGCGCTATCCAGGTCGCAGCGGACCCGAACCAGATCCTCGCCGGCACGCTCCGGTCAGGCGATCACGTCGACGTCGTCGGCAACCTCAAAGTGGACACGTCGAACGGCGGTGGCAGCACCGTGCATTACGATCGCGTGTTCCTGCGCGACCTGCTCGTGCTCCGCGCGCCTGCGCTGGCCGACATCAAGCAGGCCGATCTCAGCTCGACCCAGCACTACAACGTGATGCTCGCCGTCACGGACTCGCAGGCGTCGAAGCTCATGTTCGTCGTCAAGAACGCGGATCCGAACGCCTCGCCGGACGGCGGCTGGGCACTCCAGCTGCGCCCCGTGACGAATGCGGCGGACAGCCCGGAGAACATCGAGAGCATCCAGACGGTCCTGCTCGACGGGCTCAGCCCGGCAGAGCGGGCGCGCGTGATCGGAGGCAAATAATGAGCCCCAATCACGACACCGGAAACGAGCGTCCCGCTCTGCGCGTCTACATGACGGGCGGGTGCGACGGCTCGGATACGCTTCGCGCAGCCCTCGCATCCCACCCGGATGTGGAGTTCGTCGGAGCGAGCGAAGACATCAAAGACGGCGCGGGTGCGCTCGCCGGCGGACATCTGCAGGTCGTGCTCCACGCGACCCGTGCGTCGTCGCTGCCCGCGGACGAGCTCGCGTCGATCCGCGAGCACACACGCGCGCCGATCGTCCTCGTCGCGTCGGGTGAGGCATCTCGCCTGCTCGACGAGGCGCTCGACGCCGACGTCTCGGATGTCCTGCTGCTTCCGCAGCTCGCCGACAACGTCGTTTTCGCCCTCAGGAAGGCTGCGCACACGTCGCGGAAGAGCGACGGCGTCCGCGGTCGGCAGGGGACGATTGTCACCGTCTTCTCGCCGAAGGGCGGAACGGGCAAGACCGTCATGGCGTCGAACCTCGCCGCTGCGCTCGCGAAGGTCGAAGGCAAGAAGACCTTGCTCCTCGACCTCGACCTGCAGTTCGGGGACGCGGCGATCATGCTCGGCGTCGAACCGGAGAAGACCATCTTCGATCTCGTGGTCGCCCCCGGAGAGCTCGACTCGGAGAAGCTGTCCGGCTACACGACCCACCATCCGTGCGGTCTCGAGATCCTGCCGGCGCCACTGCGCCCGGAGGACGCCGAGCTCGTGACGGAGGCGAAGCTCGCCCGACTGCTCGAAGTCGCGCGCGAAACGTACGACGTGATCGTCGTCGACACATCGCCGTTTTTCCACGGGCCGATGCTGGCGACGCTCGATCGCACGGACGAGCTGTTCCTGTTGTGTGGGCTCGACGTCCCAACGTTGAAGAACGTGAAGCTCTCGCTCCAGACGCTCGAGATGCTCTCGTTCCCGCGCGACCGCATCCGCATCGTCCTGAACCGCGCCAACTCCAAGGTCGGCATGAAGCCGAGCGAGGTGGAAGACGCACTCGGAATGAAGATCAGGCACCACGTGCCCTCCGACCGCGCCGTTCCGCTCGGCGTGAACAAGGGCAAGCCGGTCGTCCTCGACGATGAGGACTCGGACTTCGCCAAGGCACTGCGCGAGCTTGCGAAGAGCGTACTGCCGAAGCCGGAGAAGCCGAAGAAGCGCAGCCTGCTCCGGCCGCTGGCGAAGGCGTAAGGCGATGGGCCTTCAGGATCGCATCAACCGCCCCGCCACGAACGGCTCGTCCGCGGTTGCGGACGACGACACGCAGGTTCCGGCCGCGCCGCGCGAGCG
>DASYFU010000228.1:0-2021 GCA_036498225.1 Gaiellaceae bacterium
CGGGGTCTGTTCCCTTCGGCAGCGTCACGACATGCACGGCGAAGCCCTGCTTCACCGCGAGCTCCATGCCGCGCAGCGTCGCGTCCTGGCCCGCCGCGTCGGCGTCGAAACAGAGATACAGCCGCTTGGTCAGCCGGCCGAGCTCGCGCAGCTGCGCCTCGGTCAGCGCCGTGCCCATGGATGCGACGACCGGTGCGAACCCCACCTGCCGAAGCGCGAGCACGTCGGTGTTCCCCTCGACGACCACGGCGCGGTCTTCCTTCGCGATCGGCTGGCGTGCGGTGTCGAGCCCGTATAGCAGGTCGCCTTTCTTGAAGAGGTCGCCCTCCGGCGAGTTGACGTACTTCGCCTGCAGCGCGTCGTCGTCATGGAGCTTGCGCGCCTGGAAGCCGCGCACCTTGCCGCGCGCGTCGGCGAGCGGGAAGACGAGGCGGCGCGAGAAATAGTCGTCGCCGCGCTGACGCGCGAGGCCGGCCGCCCGGAGCTCGTCCGAGCCGTATCCCTCGTCGCGCGCGCGCTTCGCGAGCGTGGGGCCGCCCGGTGCATAGCCGAGGCGAAACGTGCGACAGACCTCCTCGCCGAGGCCGCGGGCGGCGAGGTAGTCGCGCGCGAGCTTGCCCTGGTCGCTGTCCCACAGAACGCGCTCGTAGAACGCCGTCGCGCGCTCGAGCAGCTGCTCGAGACGACCACGGCGCTTCCGTGCACGATCGGCCTCGGGCGAGATTTCCTCGTACTCGAGCTCGACGCCGAAGCGATTCGCAAGGAACTCGATCGCGCCGACGAAGTCGACCTGCTCGAGCTTCTCGACAAAGGCGATCGCGTCGCCACCTTCGCCGCAGCCGAAGCACTTGAAGGTGCCGCGCGCGGGCGAGACGGTGAAGCTCGGCGTCCGCTCCTGGTGGAACGGGCAAAGGCCCTTGTACGTGCCGCCGGCCTTGCGGAGGCGGACGAAGTCCTCGACGAGCGGAAGGATCTCGGTCGCCGACTTGACGGCCTCGACGGAGGTGTCCTTGATCCGCGCCATTACTCGTACGCCAACGCGAAGCGGTCGGTCATGCCCGCGATGTAATCGGTCGCATCCTCGACGCTGTATCCGTGAGAGTCGACGAGGTCCTCGAAGATGCGCCGGATCGTCGCGCGGATCTGCGTGTGCTCCTGCTGCAGGTACACGCGCTCGAACATGAACGCGCGCAGCGAGAGCATCGCGCCGCCGATCTCGTCGCTCTGCACGATGTCGCCGGTGCGCGCTGACGTCTCGACGAGATCGTGCACGAGCGTGTCGATGCGGCGCGAGCCGTTCTCGCCGAGCAGCGCGATCTCGTCCTCCGGGAGATCGTTCGGCGCGAGCAGCCCGGCGCGTACGGCGTCGTCGATGTCGTGGTTGATGTATGCGACGCGGTCGACGATGCGGACGATCTTCCCCTCCAGCGTCTCGGGCTCCTCGGGCCCGGTGTGCTTGAGGATCCCGTCTCGCACTTCCCAGGTGAGGTTGAGCCCGCGTCCGTCTCGCTCCAGCCGCTCGACCACGCGGAGCGAGTGCTCGTTGTGGCGGAAGCCGAAGGCGCCGCGCTCGCGGAGCAGCTCGTCGAGCGCCTGCTCCCCCGCGTGGCCGAACGGGGGATGACCGAGGTCGTGGCCGAGCCCGATCGCTTCGACGAGATCCTCGTTCAGGCGCAGCGCGCGGGCGACACCGCGCGCGATGCCGGCCGTCTCCAACGTGTGCGTCAGGCGGGTGCGGAAGTGGTCTCCCTCGGGGTCGACGAAGACCTGTGTCTTCAGGCGCAGTCGCCGGAACGCCTTCGAGTGGACGATACGGTCCCGGTCGCGCTGGAACGGCGTCCGCAGACCGCAGTTCTCCTCGCCCTCGCGACGCTGGGCCGGGTAGGACCGCGCCGCCAGCGGCGAGAGGTCGCGCTCCTCGTGCGCGCGCACGCGCTCCTCGAATGAGGCGGCCACGGTCATCGGGCCACCGCCGGGCGCAGCCGCAGGTGCGCGTGATGCTCGAGTGTCTCGCCGATCGC
>DASYFU010000229.1:0-3749 GCA_036498225.1 Gaiellaceae bacterium
CGGCCCCAGCTTCCGCGCGCTCGGCAACGCGTTCACGTCGGTCGTGTGGCAGTGGGTCGTCGTCGCGATCGCGATCAACCTGCTCTCCGTCGTCGTCCGCGCGCTCGCGTGGACGACGGTCATCCGGAGCGCGATGCCGGCGCCGCATCCGAAGCCGATGACGGTGTTCTCCGCGTTCTCGGTCGGACTGTTTGCGAACGCCGTTCTTCCCGGTCGCATCGGCGAGCTCGCGCGCGTCGCGGTGCTCACGCGCAAGCTGCCGCGCAGGAAGGGGCTGTGGGCGACGCTCGTCGGCACCGTTCTCGCGCACCGCGTGTTCGACATCGTCCCGGTGCTGTTTCTCATCCTCTTCGTCACCGTCACGGCGAAGGTGCCGGCCTGGGCGATCTCGATCCTGCTCGCGGTCGTCGGCGTCGGGATCGGCCTGTTTGCATTCACGCTCGTCAGCGCGCGGACGGCGCACGGCGGCCGGCTCGACGGCGTCGGCGCCGCGCGCCGCGTGCTGGAGATGGCGCGCGAGGGGCTCGGCGTCATGCGCTCGCCGCTCAGCATGGCGCTCGCGATTTCGTTCCAGGTATCCGGCTGGATGTGCCAGCTGTTTGCCGTGTGGACGGCGATGCGCGCGTTCCACATCCATCCGCCGCTGCCCGCGGCCGGCGTCGTCCTCCTCGTCATGAACGTCGTCACGATCTTCCCGTTCTGGCCCGGGAACGTCGGCGCGGTGCAGCTCGCGATCGCCGCGCCGCTGTCGGCGAGCTACGGCATCGCGTACGCGACCGGCGTCGCGTACGGCTTCGGTCTGCAGGCGATCGAGGCGTCGGTCGGCATCGGCGTGGGTCTCATCTTCCTCGCGCGCGAGGGGCTTTCGGTCGCGATGCTCAGGGTGATGCCGTCCGCGGCGCAGACGGAGCTCCCGTCGGGCCAGGAAGGGGACGACGATGGCGAGCCCGCGCGCGCTCGCGTGTCCGGCTAGCCTCAAGGGCGTTCTCTCGGCGCGCGACGCCGCGGCTGCGCTGGCGCGCGGTCTCGGCGATTGCGACGAGCTCCCGCTCGCGGACGGTGGCGAAGGGACGGCCGACGTCGTGCCCGGCGTCGTCGAGGCCGCGTCGGTCATCCCGTTCGACGCGAAGCGTCTCGATCCGTTCACATCCAGTCGCCCGTTCGGTGAGCTGCTCACGCGGATGGAGGTCGACCGTCTCGTGATCGGCCTCGGCGGCACCGCGAACATGGACGCGGGCGCCGGTCTCCTCGAGGTGCTGCAGTCGCTGCCGCCGACGACGGTGCTCTGCGACGTGCAGACGACGCTGTACGACGCGCCGCGGCTGTACGGGCCGCAGAAAGGCGCGACGCCGGCGCAGGTCGCCGAGCTCGAAGCCCGCTTCCGCGCCGACGAGTGGCTCGCGCCGTACGCGCATCTCCCCGGCTCGGGCGCGGCCGGCGGGCTGGGCGCCGCGCTCGCATCGCTCGGGGCCGAGCTCGTGCCCGGCGCCGCGACGGTGCTCGACCTGCTCGGCTTCGACCCCGGTGCCTACGACCTCGTCGTCACGGGGGAGGGCCGCGTCGACGCGACCACGGCCGAGGGCAAGGTTCCGTTCGAGGTCGCGCGCCGGTGCTGCGCAGCGGGCGTGCGGTGCGTCGTCTTCGGCGGGATCGTCGCCGAGCCCCTGCCGGGTGTCGAGACGGTCGCGCTCTCGAGCGATCCCTCCCGGGCCGTCGCCGACCTTGAGGAACTAGGGCCGCGACTGCTCGACGCGGCGGGCTAGCTCCTCCACCTTGCCCTGCGCCGCGTCCAGCTTTGCGCGGCAGAACGCGTACAGCGCCTCGCCGCGCTCCCACAGCGCGAGCGCGTCGTCGAGCGACGCCTGCCCCTGCTCGAGCCGGGTGACGATCTGCTCCAGCTCCGCCTGTGCCTCCTCGAACGTCGCCGGTTCAGCCATGCGTGTCCTCCACGCGCGCGCCGAATCCGCCTTCGGCGAGCGCGACCTCGACGCGTACGCCAGGCGCGACATCGGCGGCAGAGCGGACGACGTGCGACTCCGTCCGGACGATCGCGTAGCCTCGCTCCAGTGTTTTCATCGGAGACAACACGCGCAGCTTGCCGGCGGCCGACTCGAGCGCCGCCCGCTTGCGCTCGACCGCGAGCGCAGGCGCGCGGCGCAGCCGCTCGCGCGCCTGGTCGACGCGGCGCGTCTCGCGTTCCACCGCGAGGCGAGGAGCCGCGCGCAGCCGTTCGAGCGCGTGTGCGAGCGCCTGGCCGTCACGCGCGAGCGTCACCTGTACGGTGCGCGCGAGCGCGGAGCGCGCGCGGTCGAGCCCGGCCACGACAACCGAGAGCTCCGGAACGACGAGCTTCCCCGCAGCGGTGGGCGTGGATGCGCGCACGTCCGCGGCGAGGTCGCAGAGCGGCGTGTCCTGTTCGTGTCCGACTGCGGACACGACGGGTACGCGACAGCCTGCGACCGCGCGAACGAGGCGCTCGTCGCTGAACGGGAGCAGATCCTCGAAGCTGCCGCCGCCGCGGGCGAGAACGATGACGTCGACGTCGTCGCGGTCGCAGAGCGCGCGCAGCGCGTCGACGATCTCGAGCGCGGCGCGCGGTCCCTGCACGTAGGTCTCGGCGACGAGGATGCTCGCAGGCGGGTAGCGCGTCTGGATCGTCGTCAGGACGTCGCGCTTCGCGGCGGCGTCGTTCCCGGTGACGAGACCGATGCAGCGCGGCAGGAACGGCAGCGGCCGCTTGCGCTCCAGCGCGAAGAGGCCCTCGGCGGCGAGCTTCGTCTTCAGCCGCTCGAGTGCGGCGAGGTGCGCGCCGATGCCGAAGCGCTCGATCGTCAGCGCGCGCAGGCGGAAATCGCCGCGGCGCTCGAACAGCTCGGGCCGGCCGTACACGTGCACGCGCTCGCCGTCGGCGAGCTCGAGTCGAAGCCCGTCGAACTGGCCGCGCGGCATCGTCACGCCGAGACACGATCCGTCAGTCGGGTCCTTCAACGTGAAGAAGACGCTCGCCCAGCGCTCGTGGCGCCGTAGTTCGGTGATCTCGCCCTCGACCCAGACGGTCGGGAGCCGGCCGAGCCACTGCGCAACACCGCGGTTGAACGCGCCGACCGAATAGACGGTCTTGTCGTCGTACGGGAGCGCATCGACCTTCGCCACGCCCGCAGCGTATCGCCGCGGGTGTTACAGAAGGATCTCTGCAGCCGTCGCGTGCGCGCAGCCGCTGCGGACGAGCTCGACCGCCTGGTGGAGGTCGGCCTCGCTCGCGGCGAGGCGCTCGGCGACGAGGAGCGGATAGCCGGCCTCGATGAGCACGTGGAGGCGCCAGCTCTCGACCTTCGAACGTTCGCTCGTCTCAGGCTCCAGGATGTCGGTCGACTCGCTCATGGGCAAAAAAGTTCGTGCCCTCTTCGACGAACCCTCTAGCCTGAAGTTTGTAAGGGAACCGTTCAGGTTGCAGCGGCGGCGCGGCGGAGGAGCTCCTGGAAACGGGCCTCCAGCACGGCCCGCTCGGCGTCGGCGTCCGCGCCAAGCTCTTCCAGCCGGCGCCGCACGTCCTGTTCGAGCTCGCCGATGCGGCCGTCGAGCGCGCTCATCCACTCGTCGCGCTGCCGCTCGAGCGACGCCGCCGCTTCCGCGAGGCGCTTCTCGAGCCGCTGCGCTCCCGCGTCGCCGACGTGCGCGAGCCGCTCGGCGAGCACGACCTCGGCCTCGCGGGCGAACGTCTCCACGGCGCGGTCGAGCTCGCGCGCGAG
>DASYFU010000230.1:0-1699 GCA_036498225.1 Gaiellaceae bacterium
AGCCGTTCCCGACGACACGGCGGCGGCGTACGGCGCGCCGACCTTCGCGGCGAAAAGCTCCTCGAAGCGGTCGGTCATCGGCCCGAGCGACAGGCGGCCCGAGCGCATCACCTCGAGCGCGAGCTCTTCCTCGCGTTCGTCGAGATACGGCCCCGAGAGCGGGACCGCACCGACTTCCTGCTTCACGCCTCTGTGCGGCTCGGCGCGTACTCGAGCCACTGCGTCCAGCGCTCGCTGCGGCCGTGCACGGTGTCGAGATACGCCTGCTGCAGCTCGAGCGTGACCGGCCCGGGCGGGCCGATGACCTGGTCGTCGATCTCGCGGATCGGCGTCACCTCGGCGGCGGTGCCGACCATGAAGACCTCGTCGGCGAGGTAGAGGTCGGTGCGGATGAGCGACTTCTCGACGACGCTGTAACCGAGATCCTGCGCGATCTGGATGACCGTGTCGCGCGTGATGCCGATGAGAATCGATGCGGAGAGGTCGGGCGTGTACACGACGCCGTCGCGCACGACGAACACGCTCTCGCCCGAGCCGTCGGCGATGTATCCGTCGGCCGTGAGCAGGATCGCTTCCTGGTACCCCGCGCGAACGGCCTCGCCGACTGCGAGCATCGAGTTGATGTACACGCCGGTCGCCTTGGCGGCGTGCGGGATCACGTTCGGGCCGACGCGCTGCCAGCTCGAGATCTTCACGCGGATGCCGTCGCGGAGCGCATCGTCGCCGAGGTAGGTGCCCCACGGCCACGACATGATCGCGACGTCGACCGGGTTGCCCTGCGAGCCGACTCCGAGCTGGCCGTACCCGAAGTACGCGATCGGCCTCAGGTAACACTCGGGCAACCCGTTGGCGCCGACGACCTCCCAGGCAGCGGCCTTCAGCTCCTCGACGGAGTACGGGAGTTCCATGTACAGGAGCTTCGCCGACCGCTCGAGGCGCTCCATGTGCTCGGTCAGCCGGAAGACGGCCGTGCCGCGCTCGGTCTCGTACGCGCGAATCCCCTCGAAGACGCCGGACCCGTAGTGGAGGCCGTGCGTGCCGACGTGAACGGTCGCGTCCGCCCAGTCGACGAGCTCGCCGTTCATCCAGATCTTGCTCGTCTCCTGCATCGCCCGAATCGTACCGGTCGATTCCGCCGTCAAGCTTCCGTCAGGTCGCCGATCTCCGCTTTGGCGAGCCGCACGAGGTCGGACGGCCCGAGGCCGGCCATGTGACAGTTCGAGCCGGCGCCGATCCAGACGATCTCGTGGCGGAGCAGGCTCCGGTCCATGAGGACGCGCGAGACGTTCGGGGCCGGGAACGGCGCGACCGCGCCCGGCTCGAAGCCGGTCGCCGAGACGACCTCCTCGGGCTTCGCGACGCGCGCGTACCCGGCGCCGGCGGCGGCGGACAGCCGCTGCGCGTCGGCGCGCTTGTCGCCCGGGACGAGCGCCAGCACCGGACGCCCGTCGCACACGAAGACGAGCGACGTCACGATCTCCGCGCGAGTACAGCCGACCGCGCGGGCCGCCTCGCCCGCGGTCGGCGTCCCGTCGGGGAACTCCTCGATCCGGGCGTCCACGGCGGCCGCGCGGAGCACCGCCGCGACCCGCTCGACCGGCTCGGGCCAGCTGTTCACGGTGTCACGGTAGTGAACGAAACCGATTCGCGCGCTTCCCCGTTGTGTTGCCTACATGGGTACACGTGAGGAACAAAAAGC
>DASYFU010000231.1:0-4905 GCA_036498225.1 Gaiellaceae bacterium
TGGAAGACCGCATCGAATTCGTCCGGGGCGACATCGGCGATCTCGACACGGTGGCAGAAACCCTGGCCAAGCACCAGATCGACGTGATCGTCAACTTCGCCGCCGAGTCGCACAACAGCCTTGCGGTCGTCGATCCCGGCCGCTTCTTCCGGACGAACGTCCTCGGGACGCAGTCGCTGCTCGAGGCGGCGCGCCGCGCGGGCGTTCGGCGCTTCCATCACGTGTCGACGTGCGAGGTGTACGGCGATCTCCCGCTCGACAGCGACGACGTCTTCACCGAGGAGTCGCCCTACCGGCCACGCACGCCGTACAACGCGTCGAAGGCGGGCGCCGACCATGCCGTGCGCGCGTACCACGAGACATACGGGCTGCCGATCACGATCACGAACTGCTCGAACAACTACGGGCCTTTCCAGTTCCCGGAGAAGGTGATTCCGGTCTTCGTCACGAACGCGCTCGACGACGTCGGGCTGCCGCTGTACTCGTCGACCCAGAACAAGCGCGAGTGGCTGCACGTGCACGACCACTGTCGCGCGATCGAGCTCGTCCTCGAGCAGGGCCGTGTGGGCGAGACCTACAACGTCGGCAGCGGCGTCGAGAAGACGATCGAGGAGATCGCCGACACGGTGCTCGAGCTGACGGGCAAGCCGCAGTCGCTGAAGTCGATCGTCCCCGACCGGCCCGGGCACGACCGCCGCTACCTGCTCGTTTCGTCGAAGCTCCGCGGCGAGCTCGGGTGGAAACCGGACATCGCGTTCGAGGACGGCATGCGCGAAACCGTGGAGTGGTACGCGGCGCAGCGTGCCTGGTGGGAGCCGCTGAAGGAACGCGCGCTCGTGCAAGAGACCGCCTGGCGGTAAGGCGATACGCTCCGGCTCGTCGAGCGAGCGAGGAGGAGCGGTCATGGCGCAGATCGAGAGCAGGAACCGGGCGACGTCCGACCCGGAGGCGCGCAAGCGCGTCCTGAAGCAGATCAAGGAGACCGCCGTCGAGGACATGCTCCTCTGGTTCACCGATCTCGAGGGGCACCTGAAGAGCTTCTCGATCACGGTCGGCGAGGTCGAAGGCGCGCTCGACGACGGCATGGGCTTCGACGGCTCGTCCATCACCGGCTTCAACGCGATCGAGGAGTCCGACATGGTCGCGATCCCCGATCCCGAGACGTTCCGCGTGCTTCCGGACGGGCGGGCCGGCCGGATGATCTGCGACATCGTCACGCCCGACGGCCAGTCGTACGACGGCGATCCGCGCCACGTGCTCCGGCAGGCGCTCGACCGGATGCAGTCGATGGGCTTCGACACGTTCAACGTCGGCCCCGAGGCCGAGTACTTCCTCTTCAAGGACGAGAAGGGGACGGAGACGCTCGACGAGGGCGGCTACTTCGCGCAGACGACCATGGATGCCGCGACGAGCGTGCGCCGCGACACGATCCGGGCGCTCGAGACGATGGGGATCCCCGTCGAGTACCACCACCACGAGGTGGGGCCGTCGCAGCACGAGATCGACATCCGCTTCGCGCCCGCGCTCGACATGGCGGACTACATGCTCACGTACCGGCTCGTCGTGAAGGAGGTCGCGAAGCAGCACGGCTACCACGCGACCTTCATGCCGAAGCCGCTCTTCGGCGAGAACGGCTCGGGGATGCACACGCATCAGTCCCTGTTCACCGACGGGCGCAACCAGTTCTTCGACGCCGACGACAAGTGGCATCTGTCCGAGGTCGGCAAGCAGTTCATCGCCGGCCAGCTCCGCCACGCGCGCGAGATCGCGGCCGTGTTCGCGCAGTGGGTGAACTCGTACAAGCGGCTCGTGCCCGGATACGAGGCGCCGGTCTACGTCGCCTGGTCGCAGCGGAACCGCTCGGCGCTGATCCGGATCCCGCTGTACAAGCCGGGCTCGGAGCAGGCGACCCGCGCCGAGCTCCGCTGCCCCGATCCCGCCTGCAATCCGTACCTCACGTTCGCGTGCCTCCTGCACGCGGGGCTCGAGGGGATCGAGAAGGGCTACGAGCTCCCGGATCCGATGGAGACGAACCTGTACCACCTGACCGCGGAGCAGCGGCGCGAGCGCGGGATCGTCTCCTTGCCCGAGACCCTGGGAGAGGCGATCGACGAGCTTTCCCGTTCTGAGCTAGCGCGGAAGGCCCTCGGCCCCCATATCTTCGACCGTTACGTGGAGCTCAAGCGCAAGGAATGGGACGAGTACCGCGTCCAGCTCACCGACTGGGAGATGAAGAAATACCTCGCCGTTCTCTGATCTGACACAATCAGGCCGGCGAAAAGTGCTGCGCACTTTCCGCCGATCGGGGGTTCCCGCTTCGCGGGAGAGCCCGCCGGCGAAGCCGCCGGGCTCTTACGGGTCGTCGGCGAAGGGATGTTCTGCGCGCACGGTGGTGGGCTTCGCCCATCCCCGCGCGCTGGTGCGGCCTCCGCTAACGCTGCGCGTTAGCTCCGGCCCCTGTTGTTCGGCTTCGGCGGGGGCCTAGATCTAGAGGAACGAGCGGATGGCGTCGCGGTCGACGCGGAGCTCGATGACGCCGCTCGAGCCGTCGATCTGGTCGATCGTGTCGGCAGGAACGAGGCGCCGGCGGCGCGAGAAGAGGCCCGACTTGACGGAGAGAGCGTCCGGAACGTCCGGAGCCGTGCCGTACATCGGGCACTCGACCTTGCCCACGAGGCGGCCCTGCCTATCGGCGACGATGTAGCCGGCGGTCCGGCGGAGGTCGATGGCAAGGGCGCTCATCTATGTGACGCTATTCCCGCCCTGCAAGGTTTTTAGCAGGGTCGGGGTAAAAGGTTTGTTAGGGCCGAATGGCACGGAATCGCGGGCCGCGGCACATTTCGGCGTTCCGGCGTCCGCTCCTGCCGCCTGGGAGCGCTAGAACTGCCGGGCGCGATTCGAGTAGTCGAGCCGGTATGGCGTCATCGGCTTGGGCGCCGGCTGCACCCAGTCGGGATGGAATTGCTTCCGGTGCTCGGCCATCGACGCCTTCATCTTCGCCGGCGACGACACGCTCCACGTCTGCGCGCATCCTTCGATCTCGCATCTGAGCTGAACGGCGGCCACCAGGATCACCGTAGCTGCGCCGTACGATTCGCCGCGTGGAGGCGACCGAGCGGCATCTGCGCCTGCTGACCGAGACGACGGCCGCCGTCAACTCGACGCTCGACCTCGAGGAGGTGCTCCATCTCATCGCGACCCGGGTCGCCGAGGCCCTCCACGCCGATGCCTGCTTCGTCTACCTGTACGACGACCGCACCGACGAGCTCGTCCTCCGGGCGACCTACGGGACGAGCGTCGACGAGATGACCAAGCGGCCGCGGCTGCGGCCGGGCGAGGGCATCACCGGCAGCGCGGCCGCCGAGCGCGCCCCGGTGATGATTCCGGCGAAGGCGCACCTCGACCCGCGGTTCAAGCAGTTCCCCAACCTGCCCGAGTCGCAGTACGAGTCCATCCTCGCCGTGCCGATTCTCGTGCACGGCGAGAAGCTCGCCGGTGCGCTCAACGTGCGCACGCGATCCGCACGCCAGTACGACGCATCCGAGATCGGGCTCGTCGAGTCGATCGCCGACCAGGTCGCGCAGACGATCGTGCACGCGCAGCTGTACGCGCAGGCGCAGCGGCGCGTCGCCGAGCTCGAGGCGCTCGCGCGCATCTCCGAGGCGGTGTCGGAGTCGCTCTACCTCGAGGAGTCGCTCTCCGCGATCGTGCGGACGACGATGGACGCGGTCTCCGCGACAGGCGCGGCGCTCGTGCTCGAGGACGGCCGCATCGCCTGGCCGGAGGGCCGCGCCGGCGCGTACGCCGTGCGCACGCCGCTGCGCTGGCGCAGCCGGCAGATCGGCGAGCTCGTCGCCGATCGCGACGCGCCCTTCTCCGACGACGACCGCGCGCTCCTCGAGGCGATCGCGCATCACGCAGCCGTCGCGCTCGAGCACGGCCGCGCAGTCATGCGCGGCGTCCTCGCACAAGAGATCCATCACCGCGTAAAGAACAACCTGCAGACGGTCGCGTCGCTCTTGCGTCTGCAGTCGCGCGCGGAGGATGTCGACCCACGTGAGGCGCTCGAGCATTCCGTCAACCGCATCCTCGCGATCGCGGCAGTGCACGAGGTCCTCACCGAGCAGCGCGAGGAGGACGTCGAGCTCGCCGACCTCATCGACCGCCTGCGCGCGATGCTCGTCCAGGGACTTGCGGCCGGACGCGACGTGTCGGCGAGCCTCGAGGCCGTGTCGCTCGCCGGTCAGCGCGCGACGGCACTCGCGCTCGTCTTCAGCGAGCTCTTGCAGAACGCGCTCGAGCACGGCGCCGGCGACGTGCGGATCGAGCTCGCGCGCCGCGACGGCGAGGTCGTGCTCGCCATCGCCGACGAGGGAGCCGGCCCGAGCGGCGTGGGTGCGGGCACCGGTCTCTCCATCGTGCATGCGCTGGTGCGCGACGAGCTGCACGGCTCGTTCGATCTGCGCACCGACGGCGGGACGCGCGCCGAGGTCGTGTTCCCGGCATGAGGACGCGTGAGGTCATCATCTTCGTGCGGCGTGGCGACGAGGTGCTGGCCGTCCACCGCTCACCCGAGAACGGTGGGTACTGGCACAGCGTCGCCGGCGGCGTCGAGGAGGACGAGTCCTATCCCGATGCGGCCGTGCGCGAGCTGCAGGAGGAGACCGGCCTTGTGACCGAGGTTGCGCCGCTCGAGCGCACCTTCACGTACGAGGGCATTCGCGTCGAGAGCTTCGTCGCCGACGCGCCGGCAGACTGGGAGCCGACGCTCGACTGGGAGCACGACGAGTACCGCTGGTGTACGCGCGACGAGGCGGCGGAGCTCCTGTACTGGCCCGAGCCGCGCGAGATCGTGCAGTCGCTTTGATCGACCTCTGGCACGTGAGCGAGGACCCGACGATCGAC
>DASYFU010000232.1:0-5434 GCA_036498225.1 Gaiellaceae bacterium
AGCCTCGTGCTCATCGCCTTCGGGCTCACGATCCTCGGAGTCGGCTTCTGGAACAACACCGCCGCGCTCGTCGTGCTCGCGATACCGCCGATCCTCACGAACGCGTACTTCGCGATCGACACGGTCGACCGCGACGCGGTCGACGCCGCGCGCGGCATGGGCATGACGGGGCGGCAGGTGCTGCTGCAGGTCGAGCTCCCGCTCGGGCTTCCGTTCGTGCTCGCGGGAATCCGCATCGCGGCGATCTTCGTCATCGCCACCGCGACCATCGCCGCCGTCGCAGGCGGCGGGGGCCTCGGCCAGATCATCGTCAACCAAGCCAGCTACGGCCTCAGCGGCGTCGTGGCGGCGTCGCTGTGGGTCTCGGCGCTCGCGTTTCTCGCTGCGGCGATTCTCTCGTTCATCCGCCGAGCCGCCTCGCCTAGACCAACCCCCGTCCCATAGGCTTTTTCCGACAGCAATGTTTCGGGAGGAGGAAGACGCATGATTCGCAAGCACACGCGGCGTGCCGCGAAAGCGGCATTCGCGATCTCGTTCGGAGTCGCGATCGTCTTGGGTGGGACCGCGGCTGTCGCCTCGGCGAAGCCGCAGACGAAGCCCACGGTTCTCGTCGGCAACAAGAACTTCACCGAGGAGTTCATTCTCGGCCAGCTGTACGGGCAGGCATTGGCGGCAAAGGGCTTTCCGGTGAAGTACGCCGGCAGCCTCGGTAGCTCGGAGCTCGCGGACACCGCGATCAAGAGCGGCAAGATCAACCTGCTGCCCGAGTACACCGGCGTCATCGTCCAGGACATCGCGAAGAAGACGCCGGGCAAGACGGCGAGCGCGGTGTACGCCCAGGCGAAGGCGTTCGAGCAGACGCGCGGGCTGACCGTACTCAACGCGACGCCGTTCTACGACACCGACACCGTCACGGTGCTGAAGTCCACGGCGCAAAAGGACGGCCTCAAGACCATCGGAGATCTGAAGAAGGTCAAGGCGTTCACGTACGCCGGGTTCCCGGAGTGCCAGACGCGCATCACCTGCCTGCTGGGCCTGAAGCGGATCTACGGGCTCACGCAGACGAAGTTCGTGCCACTCTCGACCATCAGCGTGTACACGCTGCTCGACGACGGGAAGGCAACCGGCGGCGACGGTTTCTCGACGGACCCGCAGCAGGCGACGGGCAAGTACGTCGCGCTGACGGATACGAAGCACATCTTCGGCTTCCAGAACGTGGCGCCGATCGTCTCGCAGAAGCTGCTCGCGGCCGGCGGCTCGGCGTTCGCGAGCACGGTGAACGCAGTTTCGTCCAAGCTCACGCTCGCCGCCATGCAGGCGATGAACAAGGCGGTCGGGATCGACAAGAAGACGCCGGCGGCAGTCGCCTCGGCGTTCCTCAAGGCGAACGGCCTGAAGTAGTGCACGTCGTCGTGCTGGGCGGAGGGTCGACCGGCGAGCATTTCGTCGGCGCCCTCCGCCGGCTCGACCGAGAGGTCGAGATCACGGTCGTCGAGACCCGGCTCGTCGGCGGCGAGTGCACGTTCTATGCGTGCATCCCGACGAAGACGATGCTCCGCTCGGTCGAGCTGTCGTCCGCGCTCGACCACGCTCCGAGCTTCGAGCCGCAGCGTCCCGGGGAGGCCGGCGTATGGGAGTGGCGTGACTGGGCGACCGACAACTGGGACGACGCCGCCGGGTTGAAGTTCCTCGAGGAGAACCGCGCCGCGTTCGTCCGTGGCTACGGACGGGTCGTCCGCCCGGGTGTGATCGAGGTCGAGGACGGCCCCGAGCTCGAGTACGACCGGCTCGTCATCGCGACAGGCTCCGCGCCGGCGATCCCGCCCGTCGAGGGGCTCGACAGCGTCGACTACTGGACGAACGAGGACGCTGCGCGCACGCACTCCGTTCCGAAGCGGCTCGCGATCATGGGCGGCGGCCCGGTGGGCGCGGAGTTCGCGCAGTTCTTCGCCGGCATGGGCTCGCAGGTGACGCTCGTCGAGCACGGCCCGCGCCTGCTCGGCCGCGTGCACGAGGAAGCAGGCGCGCTCATAGCCGACGTGTTCCGCGCCGAGGGCATCGACGTGCGGCTCGGCACCGACGTCGTGCGCATCGAGCCCGGCGTGCGGCTCACGCTGTCGGACGGATCGGCAGTCGAGGCCGACACGCTTCTCGTCGCGACGGGCCGCACGCTGCACGTCCAGGGCCTCGGCTTCGAGGACATCGGCGTGACGGCGGGCCCGCACGGGGTCGAGGTCGATCTGCACATGCGCGCGGCCGAGAATGTCTGGGCGATAGGCGACGTCACCGGCGTCGCGCTCTTCACGCATATCGGCAAGTACCAGGCGCGCGTCGCCGCGGCCGACATCGCGGGGCGGCCGGTCGAGGCCGACTACCGCGCGATCCCGGCCGGGATCTTCACCGACCCCGAAGTGGCGACGGTCGGCCGCACCGACGGCGACGACCTCGTGTCCGCGCGGTGGGAGCTGACTGCGACGTCGCGGATGGCGACGTACGAGAAGCCGAAGCGCGACGGCTTCCTGCGCCTCTTCGCCGATGCCGACAGGCGTGTCCTCGTCGGCGCGGTCGCCGTCGGGCCGCAGGCGACCGAGTGGTTGGGACAGCTGACGCTCGCCGTCCGCGCCGCGGTCCCCGTCGAGGTCCTGCTCGACACGATCCAGCCGTTCCCCAGCTTCTCCGAGGGCATCTTCTGGTGCCTGCGGGACCTCGACGACGCACTTCGGTGACACCCACGTCCTGGTACCTAGTACCGATACGACAGCGTCACGGCCGCAGCGAAGCGGCGCACGGGCCTTCGGGCGTGACACAGTCGTAACGGGGCCTGGCCCCGTCACGGTTGCGTGACGGAAGTGTCACGTAAAATGGATTCGATGCTCGGCGAGGTCATCACCGCGATCGTGACGCCGTTCCATGCGGACGGCTCCGTGGACGTGGACGCGTTCCGCCGGCTCGCGAACCACCTCGTCGACAACGGCTCCGACGGGCTCGTCGTCGCCGGCACGACGGGGGAGGGGCCGACGCTCAGCGACGAGGAGAAGCTCGAGCTCTTCGCCGCCGCGCTCGACGCCGTCGGCGACCGGGCCACCGTCGTCGCGAACACGGGCACGTACGACACGCAGCACTCGGCGCACCTGACCGGCGAGGCGCACGACCTCGGCGTTCACGGCATCCTCGTCGTCACGCCGTACTACAACAAGCCGCCGCAGCGCGCGATCGTCCGCCACTTCCAGGAGATCGCGTGCATGACGGACAAGCCCGTGCTCGCCTACAACATCCCGAGCCGCGTCGTCGTCAACATCGAGCCGGCCACGATGGACGAGCTCGCACAGATCGAGAACGTCGCCGGCGTCAAGCAGGCGCACGACGACATCGACGAGGCGCGCCAAATCGTCGACCTCGGCCTGACGCTGTATGCGGGCGACGACAACCTCGTCCTCCCGTTCCTCGAGGTGGGCGGCGAGGGCGGCGTCTGCGTGCACACCCACGTCTGGGGGCCGCAGACGAAGGAGATGATCCGCCGCTACAAGAGCGGTGACGTCGCCGCTGCGCAGGCGCTGAACGACGAGATGGCGCCTGCCTTCGAGCTGCTGAGGATCCAGACGAACCCGATTCCGATCAAGGCCGCGGTCAATCTCCTCGGACACGAGGTTGGCGGCTACCGTCTGCCCATGGTCGATCCGACGGAAGACGAGCTGACGCAGGTTCGTTCCTGCCTCGAGCGAGCGGGGATGCTCGAGGCGGCGCGCGCGTAGTGGGCGTCTGCCGGATCATTCCCCTCGGCGGCCTCGGCGAGGTGGGGAAGAACATGACCGTCTTCGAGGCGGACGGCTCGATCGTCATCGTCGACGCGGGGCTCGCCTTCCCGCGCGACGAGCACCTCGGCGTCGACCTCGTGCTCCCGGACTTCTCGTATCTCACCGAGCGCGCCGAGATGATTCGCGGCGTCGTGCTCACGCACGGCCACGAGGACCACGTCGGCTCGCTGCCGTATCTCATGCGCGAGGTGCACGTGCCGGTCGTCGTCGCGACCCGGCTCACGCTCGGTCTGATCAAGTCGAAGCTCGACGAGCACGGGCTCGGCCGCGAGGCGGAGCTGCGCGAGGTCGCCCCCGGCGACGAGCCGTTCCAGCTCGGCCCGTTCCGGATCGAGCTCGTGCGCATGGCGCATTCGATTCCGGATGCCGCCGCAGTCGTCCTCGAGACGCCGGGTGGCCGCATCGTGCACACCGGCGACTACAAGCTCGACCACACGCCCGTCGACGGCCAGCGCACGGACGTCGGCAAGCTCGCCGAGCTCGGCAACCGCGGCGTCGACCTCCTGCTCGGCGACTCGACGAACGCCGAGCGTGCCGGCGTCACGCAATCCGAGCGCGTGGTGGGGGAGGCGTTCCGCCAGATCTTCCCGAGCCGCCGCGGCAAGATCCTCGTGTCGTCCTTCGCATCGAACGTCCACCGCATGCAGCAGGCGGCCGACGTCGGGATCGAGTGCGGACGGAAGGTCGCGTTCGTCGGACGATCGATGCGGAAGAACGCGAACATCGCGCGCAACCTCGGTTACATGAGCGTGCCGGACGAGGCGATCCTGCGCCCGCACGAGCTCGCGGAGCTGCCGCCGCACCAGCAGCTGATCCTGTGCACGGGCAGCCAGGGCGAGCCGATGTCGGCGATGACGCGCATCGCGTACAACGACCATCCGGCGGTGACCGTCGAAGCGGGCGACACCGTGATCATCTCGGCGAAGCCGATCCCCGGAAACGAGCTCCGCGTCCATGATGCCATCAACCGGCTCGCACGCTCGGGCGCCGAGGTGCTGCACGAGGACAACGCGCCCGTGCACGTCTCCGGCCACGGCCGCGCCGAGGAGCTGCGCACCATCATCGGCCTCCTGCGCCCGCGCGCGGTCATGCCCGTCCACGGCGAATTCCGCATGCTCGCCGCGCACGCGCAGCTCGCGCGCGAGGGCGGCGTCCCCGACGACCGCATCATCATGGCCGAGAACGGGACCGTCGTCGAACTGAGGGACGGCGTCCCGCGCATCGTCGACCACGTCGCCGCCGGGATGACGTTCGTCGACGGCCTCGGCGTCGGCGACGTGCACGACGTAGCCCTGCGCGACCGGCGCAGGCTTTCCGAGGACGGCATCGTCATCGTCGTCGCGACGCTGGCAGCGTCGAACGGCACGGGCGCGCTCACCGCGCCGCCCGAACTCATCGCGCGCGGATTCGGTGACGGGGCGGAGTCGCTCCTCGACGAGTTGCGCGCCGAGGCCGCGCGCGTCCTCGACGAGCTCCTGCGCGACGACGTCACCGAGATCAAGCTCCTGCAGGAGCACCTGCACGACGCGCTCGGCGGCATCGTGTACGACCGCACGCGGAGGCGGCCGATGATCCTTCCCGTCCTGGTCGAAGTCTGATGGCCCACCGTCTTCGTTACG
>DASYFU010000233.1:0-6587 GCA_036498225.1 Gaiellaceae bacterium
GTTCATCCCTCCGCCCCCGGCCTGTCCGCGCGGTTGGCGACGACGCGGATGTCGATGCCTGGCAGCTGGCGCACGAGCGCGGAGAGCAGCGAGCCGCTGAGGATCTCGCGCTTCCGGCTCTCGTCGGGCGTGCCGACGAAGACGTACGTCGTGCCCCGCTCGTACGCGACGCGGCGGACCGTTGCGACGAGGTCGTCCCCTTCCTCCTCCAGGAAGTGCGCGCCGAGCACGATCGCGAGCCGGCGGAGCGCGGCGAGCGATGTCTGCTCCTCCGCGCTCAACTCGTGGCCCGGTCTCCTCACCCACATCGCGTCCATCTGCGCGCCGAGCCGCTCGGCCGAGCGCCACGCGCGGCGCATGATCCGCTGCGACTTCGCCTGCGGCTCGACGAGCGCTAGCACACGCTCGGCGATCGCCTGCTGGCTGAGCGGGTCGAGCACGGCGTTCCTGCGCCGTGACTCGACGTCCTCGGCCACTTCACGCAGCGCGAGCTCGCGCAGCCGCGAGAGGTTCTCGGTGCGGAAGAAGTTCAGCAGCGCTGCCTCCGCGCGCTCCGGCGCGTAGATCTTCCCGGCGCGCAGCCGCTGTTGCAGCGCCTCGGGCGCGAGATCGACGAGGACGACCTCGTCCGCCTCGTCGAGAATCCGGTCGGGGAACGTCTCGCGGACGCGAACGTCGGTGAGCTCCGCGACTTCGTCGTTGAGGCTCTCGAGGTGCTGGACGTTTACCGTCGAGACGACGTCGATGCCTGCGTCGAGGACCTCGTCGATGTCCTGGTAGCGCTTTTCGTTCCGCATCCCCGGCGCGTTCGTGTGCGCGAGCTCGTCGATCAGCGCGAGCTCCGGCGCGCGACGGATGACGGCGTCGACGTCCATCTCGTTGAGCTCGATCCCGCCGTGCGCGGCGCGGAAGTGCGGCACCACCTCGATGCCGCGTGCGAGCGCGGCCGTCTCGGGACGGTCGTGCGGCTCGAGGTAACCGATGACGACGTCGCGGCCCTCCTCGATCGCCTGCCTCCCCTCCTGGAGCATGCGGTACGTCTTGCCGACGCCCGCCGCCATGCCGAGGAGGATCCGGTAACGGCCCCTGGCCGTGGGCTCACGCTCCCAGCAGGTTGTGCACGACGAGGTCGATCAGCTTGATCCCGATGAACGGGAGGATCATGCCGCCGAGCCCGTAGATGAGGAGGTTCCGCCGCAGGAGCGCGGTGGCCCCGATCGCGCGGTAGCGGACGCCCTTGAGGGCGAGCGGAACGAGCGCGGGGATGATCAGGGCGTTGAAGATGATCGCGGACACGATCGCACTCTTCGGGTCGCCGAGGTGGAGGATGTTGAGCGCGTTCAGCGGGCCGCGCTGACCGGGCTTCGCCGCGTACGTGAACGCGAACATCGCCGGCAGGATCGCGAAGTACTTTGCGACGTCGTTCGCAATCGAGAACGTCGTCAGCGCGCCGCGCGTGATGAGGAGCTGCTTTCCGACCTCGACGATCTCGATCAGCTTCGTCGGATTCGAGTCGAGGTCGACCATGTTGCCTGCCTCTTTCGCCGCGGTCGTGCCCGTGTTCATGGCGACGCCGACGTCGGCCTGGGCGAGCGCCGGCGCGTCGTTCGTCCCGTCGCCGGTCATCGCCACCATTCTGCCCCGCGCCTGCTCGTCCTTGATGAGCGACATCTTCGCCTCGGGAGTCGCTTCGGCGAGGAAGTCGTCGACGCCGGCCTCCTGCGCGATCACTGCCGCAGTGACGCGGTTGTCGCCCGTGATCATGACCGTGCGGATGCCCATGCGGCGCAGCTCGTCGAAGCGCTCGCGCATGCCGCCCTTGACGATGTCCTTGAGGTAGATCACGCCGAGCGCCCAGTTGTCCCGCGCCACGTCGAGCGGCGTGCCGCCCTGCTCGGCGACGCCCTGGACGATGCGGTCGAGCTCGGGCGGCGGGCTTCCGCCCTGCTCCTCGATGAAGCGCTTCACGGAGTCGGCGGCGCCCTTCCTGATCAGCACGCCGTCGATGTTGACGCCGCTCATCCGCGTCGTGGCGCTGAACGGGACGAACTCGTGCTCGCCGAGCTCGCGCTCGCGCAGGTTGAAGCGCTCCTTCGCCAGGATGACGATCGACCGGCCCTCGGGCGTCTCGTCTGCGAGCGACGCGAGCTGCGCGACCTCGGCCAGCTCGCGCTCCTCGACGCCGTTGACCGGGAGGAACTCGGCCGCCTGCCGGTTCCCGAGCGTGATCGTCCCGGTCTTGTCGAGCAGCAGCACGTCCACGTCGCCGGAGGCCTCGACCGCGCGGCCCGACATGGCGAGCACGTTGCGCTGCACGAGGCGATCCATTCCCGCGATGCCGATCGCGGAGAGGAGCGCGCCGATCGTCGTCGGGATGAGCGCGACGAGCAGCGCGATGAGCACGGTCTGCGACGTCGACGTGCCCGCGTAGAGCGCATACGGCCGCAACGTGACGACCGCGGCGAGGAACGTGATCGTCAACCCCGCCAGGAGGATGTTGAGCGCGATCTCGTTCGGCGTCTTGCGGCGCTCAGCGCCCTCGACGAGCGCGATCATCCGGTCGAGGAACGACTGTCCCGGCTCCTGGGTCACCTCGATGACGAGCCGGTCAGAGAGGAGCTTCGTGCCGCCGGTGACGGCGGACCGGTCGCCGCCCGACTCGCGGATGACGGGCGCGGACTCGCCCGTGATCGCCGACTCGTCGACCGAGCCGACGCCCTCGATGATCTCGCCGTCGGCCGGGATGATCTCGCCAGCCTCGACGACCACGACATCGCCCTTCTGCAGATCCGGCGCCGCCACTTCACGTCCGTCGCGCAGGCGCGCGTTCGTCGTCGTTCGCGTCGCACGCAGGGCGTCTGCCTGCGCCTTGCCGCGGCCTTCGGCGATCGCCTCGGCGAAGTTCGCGAACAGCACGGTCAGCCAGAGCCAGACCGCGATGACGCCGACGAACCACAGGTTGCCGTACTGCCCACGCGCGAGCTCGAGGACGAAGATCACGGTCGTGATCAGGCTCCCGAGCTCGACGATGAACATGACCGGGTTCTTCAGCTGGAGCCGCGGGTCGAGCTTCGGGAACGAGCCCCCGACGGCTGCGAGGACGAGCTCGCGATTGAAGACGCCCGTGCTCGGACGCGCCATTACTTCCCTCCCAGCTTGTCGAGCGCGATGTTGAGCTCGAGGACGTTGACTCCCGGCTCACCGAGGAAGCCCCACGAACGGCCGTCGGTGTTCTGCGAGATGAGCTTCTGCACCGTCGCGAGCGGCAGATGGCGGACGGCGGCGACGCGATGCGCCTGCAGCGCGGCGTACGCCTGCGAGATGTCGGGGTCGATCCCGGATCCGGACGTCGTGACCGCATCCACCGGAATGTCGTGGACGGTGAGGCCCGCGTTGTACGGCCGTTCGAGCTTCAGGATCGCCTGGATCGCCGCGCGCACGTTCTTCGCGAGCACCGGGCTCGTCGGCCCGAGGTTCGCGAACGTCGTCGCGGCCGCGTTGTAGGCGGGCGCCGTGCCCGACGGGCGCTCCATGAAGTACTTCGGCGACGTGAACTGCTGTGCCGCGAGGCGGGAGCCGACGACCTTGCCGTCGACGCGGAGCAGGCTCCCGGAAGCCTGGTGCGAGAAGGCAACCGACGCGAATCCCGTCATCAGCGCCGGATAGCCGAAGCCGAGCACGGCCGTGAGGACGACGATCGCGACGATCGACTGCACGAGGTTGCGCATCAGTGCATCAGCCCTTCGACGATCGGCCCGAGCGTGAGCGCGGGCAGGATCATGAGGCCGGCCGTGAGCGCGATGACGCCGACGAGGAGGACGACGAACGTCGGCCCGTCGGTGCGGAACGTCCCTGCAGAGGCGGGAACGATCTTCTTCTGCGCGAGCGAGCCGCCGATGGCGAGGGCGGCGAGAAGCGGGACGAAGCGGCCGAGATAGAGCGCGACCGTCCCGAACTCGGCGGAGAAGTTCGTCGCGCCGAAGCCCGCGAACGCGCTGCCGTTGTTGTTCGCCTGCGAGGTGTACGCGTAGAGCGTCTCGGTGAAGCCGTGGACGCCGGAGTTGTAGATCGACGCCAGGCCGTCATGCGTCACGATCGACACGGCGGTCATCGCGAGCGCCATCGTCGGCACGAAGAGCGCGCCTAGCGCGGCGAGCCTGATCTCGCGCGCTTCGATCTTCTTCCCGAGCCATTCCGGCGTCCGCCCCACCATCAGCCCGGCGATGAACACCGCGATGAGAATGTAGAAGAACATCCCGTAGAGGCCTGACCCGACTCCGCCGAAGATCACCTCGCCGAGGAAGATGTTCACGAGTGGAACGGCGCCGCCCAGCGGTGTCTGTGCGTCGTGACCGTTGTTGACCGACCCGTTCGACGCATCCGTCGTCGCGACCGTCCAGACGGATGTGTCCGCCTGGCCGAAGCGAATCTCCTTGTCGGCCATGTTGCCGCCGGCCTGGCTCCCGCTCATCGTGAGGTTCACGCCCGAGTGGCGGAGCACGGGCGAACCGTGCTGCTCCGCCGGGAGGTTGACGGCCACACCGATGGCGAACACGACGAACATCGACGCGAACACCATCCAGCCGTGCCGCCGCGCCGCGACCATCTTCCCGAACATGAACACGCACGCTGCGGGGATGAGCAGGATCGACAGCATCTCGAGGAAGTTCGTGAGCCCGGTCGGGTTCTCGAAGGGGACGGCAGAGTTCGCGTTGTAGTAGCCGCCGCCGTTCGTTCCCAGCTGTTTGATCGAGATCTGCGATCCGACAGGGCCGCGCGCGATCGACTGATGCGCGCCCTGGAGCGTCGTCGCGGTCGCGTGCGCGTCGAAGGTCTGCGGCACGCCCTGCCAGATGAGGATCACCGCGAGGACGATGGAAAGGGGCACGAGGAGATAGACGATCGTGCGGTAGAGATCGCGCCAGAAGTTGCCGAGCTCGTTGCTCGAGCGGCGAGCGATGCCGCGCACGACGGCAACGAGGACGGCGATGCCGACGCCGGCAGAGACGAAGTTCTGCACTGCGAGCCCCGCCATCTGCGTCAGGTACGACATCGTCGTCTCGCCGCCGTAGTACTGCCAGTTCGTGTTCGTGATGAAGCTCGCCGTCGTGTTGAGCGCGATGTGCGGCGCAACGCCCTTCAGATGGTCGGGATTGAGGAACAGATGGCCCTGCAACCGCTGAATCGCGTACAACACCGCGGAGCAGACGGCGCTGAACACGAGCACCGTCTTCGCGTAGCTCTTCCAGTCCTGCTCCTTGCCGCTGTTGCGGCCGAACAGGCCGAACATGCCGCGCTCGATCACGTCGTCGCGCTCGCGGGTGAAGATCCGCGCCATGTAGATCCCTAGCGGATACGCGAGCGCGATCAGGACGACCGCGTACAGGAGGATCTGGGCGATGCCCTCCGGGCGCACCTAGAACCGCTCCCCGCGGAAGAGCGCATAGACGAGATATGCGAGGACTGCGAGCGAGATCGCGAGCCCGATCGCGTCGGCGGCACTCACCTAGACGCGCTCCAGCAGATACAGGAGCCCGACGATCACGAGGAAGCACGCGACTCCGATTGCGATTGCGGCAACGTCGAACATGAGACGACCGTAAGCCGGCGCACGTCAATGCCGCCTCAACGGACGCGCCCACGCTCTTAAAGTTCCCTAAAGAATGGTCGGATCGGCGAGCCGGTAGCCGGCGCCGGGCTCCGTCAGGAGATAGCGCGGGCTCGACGGGTCCGGCTCGATCTTCTTGCGCAGATGCGAGACGTACACGTGGAGGTAGTGCGCCTCGACCTGGTAGGCCGGGCCCCAGACCTCGCGCAGGAGCATCCGGTGCGTCAGCAGCTTGCCCTGGTTCTGCGCGAGGACGCGAAGCAGGGCGAACTCGTGTGGGCTGAGCTTCACCCGCTGCCCGTCCACGGTGACGACGCGCTCGGCGACGTCGATGCGCAACGAGCCGATGACGAGCACCGGCTCCTGCGCCGCCGGGGATCGCCGCATGACGGCGCGGAGACGCGCCAACAGCTCGTCCACGTTGAAGGGCTTCGTCACGTAGTCATCGGCGCCCGCGTCGAGAGCTGCGACCTTCTCCCGCTCCTCGCCGACGGCCGAGAGCACGATCACCGGCGCGTCGCTCCAGGTGCGCAGCTCGCGCGTCACGTCGGTCCCGTTCCCGTCCGGCAGGACGAGATCGAGGATCACGGCCTCGGGCGGATTCGCGGCCGCCGTCGTCAGGGCGTCGTTGGCGGTCGCGGCAGTGTCGACCGTGTAGCCCGCGCCGCGCAGCGTCGTACCGAGGGCACGGAGGATCTGCGGCTCGTCGTCGACGACGAGGATGCGCTGGCCCGTCATGCCGGCAGCTCGACCGGCGCCTCGACGACGGGCAGCGCGAGCGCGAACGTCGCCCCCTGGTCGGGACGCGACTCCGCCCACACCCGGCCGCCGTTCGCCGCGGCGAACCCGCGCGCGATGGCAAGGCCGAGGCCGGCTCCGCGCCCCTCGGAGGCTCGGCGGTAGAACGGCTCGAAGACCCGTTCGAGATCGCTTTCGGGGAGACCCGGGCCTTGGTCGACCACCCGGACGATTGCCTCCC
>DASYFU010000234.1:0-1580 GCA_036498225.1 Gaiellaceae bacterium
GAACGAGACGGCCGTCTCCCCCTCGCTCGTCGACCTCATCGCGGGAAAGGCGAAGGCGGGGCCGGTGCGTGTGACGGTGCTCGCGCCCGTGAACCAGCCGCAGCAGGGCTACGTCGTCTACTACGACACGCGCCGCGCCGCCGCGCGCCGGCGCCTCGACCGGACACTCGACCGTCTGCGGGAGGCCGGCATCCCCGCGAACGGCGTCGTCGCCGAGGCCGATCCCGTCTCGGCGCTGCGCGACGCGATCGACCAGCTCCACCCGGACGAGATCGTGGTGTCGACGCATCAGCAGAAAGAGTCCGGCTGGCTTCGCCGCAACATGGTCGACCAGATGCGCCGCGTCGCCGGCGACCGGCCGTTCGAGCACATCGTCGTCGACCTCGCGGCCGAGCACGGCCCTGCGAACGTGCTCGTCGTCGCGAATCAGACGGTGCTCGGCGAACCGCTGCTCCGGAAGATCCGCGAGCGTGCGGCGGCAAGCCCGGCGAGCTTCCTCATCATCTCGCCGCAAGGCGACTCTGAGGGCTCCTACGAGGACGCGGAACGGCGGCTGCTGCGCGCAGTGACGCTGCTGCGCGGCGAAGGGTTGGACGTGCACGGCCAGATCTCGCATCCGGACCCGTACGCCGCCGTGATGCAGACGCTCGGAGACGAGCGCGTGAACGAGATCATCGTCTCGACGTTCCCGGGCGAGCGCTCCGGCTGGCTCCGCAGAGACCTGCTCGAGCGGCTGCGCACCGACACGAAGCTCCCGGTGGAGCACGTCGAGTCCGACGTCCCGGCGGAGGTCGGCGCCTGATGTCCGCCCACGCAGAGCCGCTCGGGCACGGGCACGCGGACGCGCACGAGGAGCATCACGGCCCGCCCGAGCCGCACTTCTCGTCGCGGATCACGCCGGCGGTGCTCGGCATGTTCCTCTTCATCGCGTCGGAGATCATGCTCTTCGGCTCGTTCTTCACGGCCTACTTCTTCGTCCGCGTCGGGAACGGCGTGCCGTGGCCGACGCCGCCGTTCCACCTGCCGGTGCAGGTCGCGCTCATCAACACCTGCATCCTCGTGACGTCGAGCTTCACGGTGCACTGGTCGCTCCAGTCGATCAAGCGCGGCAACGTCTGGGGGCTCCGCGCCGGGCTCCTGCTGACCTTCCTGATGGGCCTCACCTTCCTGATCACGCAGGCGATCGAGTACGCGCGCATCGGCTTCAACACGAGCGACGGCGCCTTCGCGACGATCTTCTTCTGCCTGACGGGCCTCCACGGGGCGCACGTGTTCGTGGGGCTCTCGATCCTGCTCTTCATGACGATCCGCGCGTTCCGCGGCCACTTCTCCGCGGAGCATCATCACGGCGTCGAGATCGGCGGCATCTACTGGCACTTCGTCGACGTGATGTGGATCGTCGTCTATCTGACGGTCTACATCATCTGAGGAACGCATGCGCAATCCGCTCCGCAGCGAAGACGAGGCGTTCCGCTTCCTGATCGTCGTGATCGCCGGGGCCGTGATCATCGCGGTGGGCGCCGCGATCAACACGTGGGCCGGGGTCGCCGCCGCGGTGCTCGTCGTCGCCGGTGTCGTCT
>DASYFU010000235.1:0-3215 GCA_036498225.1 Gaiellaceae bacterium
GCACGCGCGTGTGCGGAAGATCGACCTCGAGCCTGCGCTCGCGCTGCCCGGCGTTCGCGCCGCGCTCGGGCCGGGCGAGGCGAAGGGCCTTGAACAGGAGCCGGTCTTCGTCGGCATGGCGGTCGCGGCGGTCGCGGCCGACACGTTCGAGCAGGCGCAGGCCGCGCTCGCGGCGATCGAGGTCGACTGGGAGCCGCTCGAGGCGGTGCTCGACCCGGAAGAGGCGGTCGCGCGCAAGCTCCTGACGACCGAGCCGGCGCTCTACGAGCGGGGCGACTTCGACAAGGCGCTCGCGCAGGCCGACATCGTGGTGGAGAGCACGTACCGCACGTCGGTCGTGGTGCACAACTCGATGGAGACCCACCAGGCCGTGTGCGAGTGGATCGGCGACACGCTCAACGTGTACATCTCGACGCAGTACATCTGGGGCGTTCGCGACGCGGTCGCGAAGACGCTCGGGATTCCGGGCGACAAGGTGCGCGTCGTCTGCGAGTTCATGGGCGGCGGGTTCGGCTCGAAGAACGATCCCGGTGAGTACACGTTCGTCGCCGCGGAGCTGGCGAAGCGGACCGGACGGCCGGTGCGCTGCGCGCTCACGCGGCACCAGGAGAACGTCGCTGCAGGCAACCGCAACGCGACGATCCAGAAGCTGACGGCCGCCGCGCGGAGCGACGGGACGATCGTCGCACTCGGCGGCGAGTTCATCAACGCGGTCGGCTCCTCCGGCTGGTCGGCCGGCACGGACGGCCCGATGCAGATGCTGTACGCCTGCGACAACGTGCGGACGACGCGCTACGGCGCGAAGATCAACACACCGCCGATGAAGGCGTTCCGCGCGCCGGGGTTTGTCGAAGGCACTTTTGGGCTCGAATGCCTGATTGACGAGCTGGCCGCGAAGCTCGACATCGATCCGCTGGAGCTGCGGCGCCGCAACTACGCGGACTCGAACGACGGCAAGCCGTTCTCGTCGAAGAACCTCATGCAGTGCTACGCGCTCGCGCAGAAGCACTGGGACCGCCGCAAGGAGGTGCGCGCGCGCTCCGACGACACGTGGAAGCACGGCGTCGGGATGGCGAGCCAGATCTGGTACGGCGGCGGCGGGCCGCCGTCCTACGCGTGGACGCGCGTGACCTCGGACGGTCGCGTCACGGTCGTCACCGCGATGCAGGACATCGGCACGGGAACGCGCACGGCGATGGCGCAGATCGCCGCCGAGGAGCTCGGCGTGCCGCTGGACCGGGTCGAGGTGGTGCTCGGCGACTCGGCACGCGGGCCGTACGCGACCCTCTCCGCCGGCTCGTCGACGACGCCGTCGATCGGGCCGGCCGTGCGCGCCGCGGCGGCGGACGTGAAGCGGCAGATCATCGAGATCGCCGCGCAGCGGCACGACCTCGAAGAGCGCGTGCTCGACCTCAAGGACGGGAATGTCGTCTCGGCGGACGGCAACCTCTCGCAGCCGCTCGAGGAGCTCGTCGGGCTGCTCGAAGACGCGCAGATCCTGGGCAAGGGCGCCCGCGGGCCGAACCCGACCGGCATGAGCGTGCTCACGTTCGGCATCCACGTCGTGGAGGTGGCCGTCGACGTCGAGACCGGCGAGGTGCGCGTCGAGCGCGTCGCGGCGGCGCATGACGTCGGCCGCATCGTCAACCCGCTCGGCGCGCAGAGCCAGGTCGAGGGCGGGATCATCCAGGGCATCGGCCACACACTCTCGGAGCAGCGGCTGATGGATCTCGAGACTGGGCGCGTGCTCACGCAGAGCCTCGACGCATACCGGATGCCGACGATCGCCGACGTACCGGAGATCGTGTGCGAGTTCGTCGACGAGCCGGACGAGCATCTGACGAACCTCGGCTCGAAGGGGCTCGGCGAGCCGCCGATCGTGCCGATCGCGGCGGCGATCGCGAACGCGATCCGCGACGCGACGGGCGCCGACGTGCACGAGCTCCCGATCTCGCGCGAGGAGATGCTCCGCGCGCTGCGCGAGGCCGAGGCGCGGCGCAAGGAACGGCAGAAGGAGCCGGTTGGAGCTCGTTAGAGCGACCTCGCTCGGCGAGCTCGACGGCGGGCTCGCGATGCACGGCGGCACGGAGGTCGTGCCGCTCCTGCGGGACGGGATCCTGCAGACCGACCGGCTCGTCGACGTGCGCGGCGTCGTGCCGCGCGGCATCAGCGGCGGCACGATCGGCGCGGGCACGACGCTCGCCGAGCTCGAGGCGAGCGCCGAGATCCCGGAGGCATTGCGCGAGGCGTGCCGGCTCGCTGCGTCGCCGCAGCTCCGCAACATGGGCTCGATCGGCGGCAATCTGCTGCAGTCGACGCGCTGCTGGTACTGGCGGCTCAAGTACCCATGCCGCCTGCACGGCGGCGATCGGTGCCACGCGCGCGAGGGCGAGCATCGCGAGCATGCGATCTTCGCGAACGACTTCTGCGCGTCTGCGCACCCGTCCGACGTTGCGGCTGCATTGCTTGCGCTCGGCGCGCGGATCCGCACGACGGCGCGCGAGATCCCGCTCGGCGACCTCTACCGGTTGCCGACGGAGGATGACCGCGACCTCGTCACGCTTGCGCCAGGCGAGCTGATCCTCGAGCTCGAGCTGCCGCCGGTAGACGCGAGCGTCTACCTGAAGGCGATGGACCGGAAGCGCTGGGCGTTCCCGCAGGTCGGTGTCGCCGCAGCACGCACGGGCGATGAGACGCGGATCGCGCTCGCCGGAGTCGCTCCGGTGCCCTGGCTGCTGGACGGGCCCGAGGGCCTGGAGGCGGCGACGCCGCTGCTCCGGACGGCGTGGAAGGTGGATCTCGCGCGGGCGCTCGTGCGGCGGGCCGTGGCCGCCGTCTCGGCCGAGTAAGATCCGGTTCCCGGATGCACCTGCGGCTCCTGATCCTCCTCTGCGTCACCGGCGTCGCCTGCACGGGCGCGGTCGCGGTCGGCGCTGGCGCGAACGGCAAGCGGGCCGCGGCGGTCCCGCGGATCCCTGCGCTGCCGACGCAGAACGAGTCGATCGTCGGCCGCTGCCCGATCCCGTCGCGGTTCCGGCCGGCATTCGAGCGCGCCGCGCGCGCGACCGGATTCCAGCTCTCGATGCTCGTCGCCGTCGCGCAGGTCGAGTCGAGCTTCCAGCCGAACGCACGCTCGACGGCCGACGCGCGCGGACTTTTGCAGGTGCTCCCGTCCACGGCGGCCTCGCTCAAGCTGAGCGCGGACGACCCGGCGT
>DASYFU010000236.1:0-5479 GCA_036498225.1 Gaiellaceae bacterium
CGGTGATCTGCTCCATCTCCTGCCCGCGCACGAGATACGCGCGCGAGTCGCCGACGTGGCCGATCACGACGCCGTCGTTCTCGACGAGCGCGACCGTCATCGTCGTCCCCATTCCGGACGTGGCGGGATCGACGCTCGAGCGCTCGTGCACGCGACGGTTCGCCTCCTGGATGAGCGACGCGACCTTCTCGGGGCCCGTGAGCCGGCCGGGATCGGTGTCCTCGAGCGCGGCCGCGGCGAGCTTCGACGCGATCTCGCCCGCCTGCGCGCCGCCCATGCCGTCGGCGACGGCGAACAGCGGGGGCGCGAGGACGAACGCATCCTCGTTCCGGCGGCGCTTGCGGCCGGTGTCCGTCTTCGCGGCGTATGCCCCGACGACGCTCACGGCTCGAACCTCAGATCGGTCTCGCCGACGCGGACGATGTCGCCGGGCGCGAGCCGCCGCGCTCTGTCGATGCGGACGCCGTTCACGAACGTGCCGTTCGTCGAGCCGAGGTCGTGGACCCACACGCCGTCGCGGCGCGGCTCGAAGCGCACGTGGCGCGCCGATGCGAACTCGTCGCCGTCGATGGCGACGTCGTTCTGGCCGCCGCGGCCGATCGTGAGCGGCGCGGAGTCGACCGAGAACTCGTCCCCTTCGTCGAGGACGGGGCTCTCCTGCACGACGAGGCGTCCGCCCGGCGCGGCGACGGGCACACCGCCCGCGACCGGGGCCATGATGAAGCTCTCCTGCGCAGGCTGCGCACGATTGTCGCGCGACACCGTGCGGATGATCCGCCAGATGAACAGGTAGAGCAGGATGAGGAACGCGATCTTGAGCGCGAGGAGGACCTCCTCGAGCCTGGTGCTCGCCAGGATCATTCGCGCTCCGTGGAAAACGTCACTTCGGTCGAGCCAACCGTGAACGTGTCGCCGGGCTCGAGCTTGGCCCGCTTGACGCGCTTCCCGTTCACCTCGACGCCGTTCGTCGAATCCAGATCCACGATCCAGAACGCCGTACCCTCCTGTCGGAGTTCCGCATGGCGTCGCGAGACGTTCGCGTCCTCGACTTGGATGTCGCACTCGCGCGAGCGGCCGAGCACGACGCGGCGCTTGTCCACGCGCATCCGCTGGCCGTCCCACGAAAGAACGGCAACCTCGCGCTCGAGGCCCAGCTCCTCCGGGGACGCCGCCTCGGTCGCGTCCGGCACGACCGGGTGCTTGTAGATCATCGTCGCGCCGGACTCCACCTGCTCCTCCGGCTCGTCGCCGCGAGCGCCGTGCCGCGGCTGCACCATCCGCGTCGCGATGCCGAACTCGCCGAGCGCGAGGTCCTCATCGGTCTCGAGCGCGACGCGCGGCGGCGTCAGGAGCGCGTAGCTCTCGCGGCGCGCGTGCTCGCTCAGGTACTCCTCGAGCTCGGAGAGCAACGAGTTCTCGTAGCCGTCGAACTGCTCGCGGTCGCCCTGCGAGAGGTAGATGGTGTACTCGTTCGGGACGTAGACGCGCGAGACGGAGACGACGCGGTGGTCGTCCATCTCCTTCGCAATCTTGCGCGCGAGCTCGACCGGCTGGACGTTCGTCCTGAACGCGCGGCCGAAGACACCCTCGAAGAGGGCTTCGATCTTCTGTTCGATCGACCGCAGCACCATTGCGCGGTGAGGGTACCCCTACGACGCTCGGATTACGCGCGCCTGGCCCGAAGCGCGACGGCGGCGGCCGTCAGCCAGGCGGCAAACGCGAGCGGGACGGCGGGCGCGGACGGCACCGTGATCACGGTCGCCACGAGCATGGCGCCGCCGAGAGCGGCGGCTCCCCAGCGTCCCCGCGCGTGCGCGTACGGCAGCGCGAGTGCCACGGCGGCGAAGACGCATGCCTCGACGAGGAGGCCGGGGTGGGCGCCTACGGCCCGCGCGAGCGAGCCGGCGACGTCGAGCGGATCGCGAGCCCCCGCGATCCCGAGACCGAGGGGCGCCCGCGTTCCGACGATGGGGAGTGCCGCGTGCCGAACACCTGCGACGATCGCGGCGGCGAGGACACCCACTCCGGCCTGGGCGGCCCGCCGCGGGCCCGCGCGCAGCGTCGCCGCGGCCAGCGGGAGGAGCGCGAGCGCGCTCAGCGGCGCGAGGAGCGGGCCGAGCGCGAACAGGAGCCCGCCGCGAGGCTCGCCCCAGCAGAGGACGAGCCAGGCGACCGCAAGCACGCCGTAGAGGATGGCGAGGCCGGACGAGATGTTCCCGAGCGGGAGCACCGGAACGGCGAGCGCGAAGGCCAGCCCGGCGCGCGGGCGCGCGATCGTCACCGCAGCGGCGAGCACGGCGAGCGCGAGCGGCCACAGGTGCGGATAGAAGGGGATCGACGCGGCCGTCCAGGCCGTGAACGCGGCGGCGAGCGCGGCTGCGCCGGCGCGGCCGGCCTCGGCGGGCACCGACAACCCGAGGCCGCGGGCGCGCTTGCGCCGGCGGTACGTCGCGGCGCCGCGCAGGGCGCCGGCGAGATCGGCCGCGGAGGGTCGTCGTGCGGGACTGAGCGACAGCGCCCGGTCGACGAGCTGGATGAGCTGCTTGGGCAGGTCGGGGCGCAGCGTGCCGAGCGACGGCGCTCCCACCTCGATCGCGCGCGCGGTCTCGAGCATCGAGGTGTGCCAGAACGGATGGCGGCCGGAGAGCGACTCCCACAACATCACGCCGACCGCCCAGACGTCCGCGGCCTCGGTCGCGGCCTCGCCGGCCAGCCGTTCCGGCGAGATGTAGGCGAGCGTGCCCGGCACGTCGCCCTGCGCGGTCAGCGTCTCCGCCTCGGCCATGCGCGCGAGGCCGAAGTCGAGGAGCTTCGCCGACACGCGGTCGCCCTCGGCGAGGAGGACGTTCGACGGCTTGACGTCGCGATGGAGGATGCCGGCCCGGTGCGCGTGCGCGAGGCCCTCGGCCACCTGGGCGCAGGCCTCGACAGCATCGCCGTCGTCGAGCTCGCCGGCGCGCAGCGCCTCGCGGAACGTGCAGCCGGGGATGAACTCGTACGCGATGTAGACGTGGCGTGTGTCCCGCGCGAACGCGTACGCCCGGAGGCAGCTCGGGTGGCGCAAGCGTGCCGCGGCCGAGGCCTCCCGCTCGGCGCGGGCTGCAGCCTTGCCTTCCCGCGCGACGATCTTCAGCGCGACGTCGAGGCCGGTGCGCTCGTCGCGGGCCAGCCAGACGGATCCCGACCCGCCGCTGCCGAGCGGACGAAGGGGCCGGTAGCGACCGAGGACGGGCTCGCTTTGCTGGACGGCGAGCGCGGACGACATCGGTCTAGTCAGGTTGGCGGCAGGGGGCCGGTTTCCTCTCGTACGGAGGGCCGGTTACAGTCTGGCGCGACCTCCTGACGGCATATGTCCACCTACGACGACGACAACATCGAGTTCGACTTCTTCGACGAGCCGGAGACGGAGGAGGCGCCGCGTCCCCGCCGCCGCGTTCGCCGAGAGCGGTCCGGCCCGCCGCGCACGCCGGGCCCGCCGACGGGAATCGTCCCGCTCGCGCGGCTCGTCGGCCTGATCGCGATCGCCATCGTCGTCGCCTTCGTCTTCTGGGTGGGTGCATGCCAGGGCAAGAGCACGCACGACCAGTACGCGTCGTACGCGACGAAGGTGAAGACGGTCGCGGCGAGCTCGAACGCGCTCGGGCGCGAGTTCGCGGCGAAGCTCGTCTCCGGCGGCCTGAAGCAGAGTGATCTCGAGCAGAGCCTGCAGCAGTACGCGCAGCAGGAGCAGCAGGAATACGACCAGGCGCAGCAGATCCATGCGCCCGGCCCGCTCCGGCAGGTCCACCAACAGCTCATCGCCGCGATCGAGCTGCGCGCGAAGGGGCTCGCCGCACTCGGCGACGTTCTCGCGCTGTGGACGTCGAAGAACACGTCGGCGACGATCAACGCGCTCGCTGCGGAAGGCGAGCTGCTCACGGCGAGCGACGTCGTCTGGGAGCAGCTCTACCGGCTGCCCGCGACGCAGCAGCTGAAGACGGAGGGCGTGACCGGCGTCGTCATCCCCGGCTCGTCGTTCGTTCCGAACACCGAGCTCATCAGTGCACGCTCGTTCGGGGTGCTCCTCAACAACATGAAGGGCGCATCCACGGGCGGGAAGACGCCGACCGGGCTGCACGGCTCGGCGCTGGTCTCCGTGGTCGCGAACCCGGGCGCGACGGCGCTCACCACTGCGACGGCCACGACGGTGAAGGTCTCCGCCGACCTCGCGTTCGCGGCGACCGTGGAGGATTCGGGCAACTTCCAGGAGAACGGTGTCGTCGTGCATCTGACCATCACCGCAGGCTCAACGACGATCAAGCGGACGCAGACGATCCAGACGATCTCGCCGAAGACGCAGCAGACGGTCTCGTTCGGGAACTTCAACCTGCCGACGGCGGCGTTCGGGAACAGAGCGACTGTGAAGGTCGACGTCGCGCCCGTCCCGGGTGAGACGAACACGTCGAACAACACCGCGACGTACACGGTATTCTTCACCCTCGGCTGATGCACGTCAGCACGTCCGTCGCAGCCTGGATCGCGATCGGCGCAGCCGCCGGCGCCGCGCTCGCCGTCTTGCTCGCGGTCGTGTACCTCGTGTCCCTGCGCCGCGTCCGGAAGGCGCAGCTCGTGCTTCTCGGCGGCAGCAAGTCGGATCTTGTCGACTTCGCCGTGTCCCTCCAGAGCAGGATCGACGACCTGCATCGCGCCGTGGACGAGATCGCAGCCGGCCTCGCACGCGTCGACCGCCGCGTGGACGACAGCGTCTCGCGAACGGCGATCGTCCGCTACGACGCCTACGAGGGCAGCGGCGGACACCAGTCGTCGTCGTTCGCGCTCCTCGACTCGGCGCGGAGCGGAATCGTCGTCAGCGCGATCCAGGGCCGCGACTACGCGCGCATCTACGTGAAGGAGATCGAGCACGGCCGAGCCTCAGTCGCCCTCTCCCCCGAGGAGCTCGAGGCTGTCGAACGGGCCATGGCCTCGTAGACCACGGCCGGGACCAGGCCCCGTTATGAAAGTGTGATGGCCTACGCGTCCGGCATGGTCGGGTCTCGCTGGTACCTTTTCGCGCAGGAAATGGGGCACGTCCTCGTCCTGAATGCAAGTTACGAGCCGTTGAACGTTTGTACGGTTCGGCGGGCGCACGTTCTCGTCTACAAGGGGAAGGCCGAGGTGATCGAGCACCTCGACCAGCCGCTGCGCTCGGCGACCGGAAGCTTCATCCGCCCGCACGTGATCCGGCTCGTCACCTACGTCCGCGTTCCCCGCGCCATCCAGCGCAAGATCTCGAGACGCGCGCTCTTCGCGCGCGACGGGTGGCGCTGCGTCTACTGCGGCACGTCGGGAGGCCGGCTGACCCTCGATCACGTCGTCCCCCGGTCGAAGGGGGGCGAGTCCGTCTGGGAGAACGTCGTCACCGCCTGCGCGCCGTGCAACCTGCGCAAGGGCGACCGCACGCTGGAGCAGGCGGGGATGGAGCTGCACACGCCGCCGCGGC
>DASYFU010000237.1:0-3996 GCA_036498225.1 Gaiellaceae bacterium
TCGCGATGCCGAAGTTCAACGGCTATCGCGCGCTGCACACGACGGTGATCGGGCCGCAAGGTCGACCGCTGGAAATCCAGGTCCGCACCCGCGACATGCACGAGACCGCCGAGTACGGCGTCGCTGCGCACTGGCTGTACAAGCGCGGCAAGTCGGTGAAGGACCAGGAGTGGATGGCGTGGGTCAAGCAGCTCATGGACGCGCACGAGGACGACGCCGACGCGAGCGAGTTCGTCAAGTCGCTCCGCACCGACCTCTTCGACGAGGAGGGGTTCGTCTTCACGCCCAAGGGCGCGGTGAAGACGCTGCCGGCCGGTGCGACGCCGATCGACTTCGCGTACGCGGTGCACACGGACGTCGGCCACCGCACGGTAGGCGCCAAGGTGAACGGCCGCATCGTGCCGCTGCACTACAAGCTGCGCAGCGGCGACCGCGTCGAGATCCTCACGTCGAAGGCCGGCCGCGGACCGTCACGTGACTGGTTGTCGCTCGCAGCGTCGTCGCGCGCGAAGAACAAGATCCGCCAGTTCTTCTCGCGCGAGCAGAAGGAGGATCTCGAGGCGAAGGGCCGCGAGACGCTCGAGCACTCGCTCAAGGCGCAAAACCTGCCGTACCGCAAGCTCGCGGGCTCGGCGATCCTCGCCGGCGTGATCCGCGAATCCGGCTACAAGAAGGCCGAGGACTTCTACATCGCGCTCGGCTCGGGGAAGCTGACGGCGGGGAGCATCGTCAACAAGGTGCTCCATCAGCTGAAGTCGGGGGAGGTCGCGCAGGAGGAGCCGGTCCTCCCGCGCAAGAAGCCGAAGGCGCGCGATGCGCTCTCGAGCAACACGTACGGGATCAACGTCGTCGGCGTCGAGGACGTGCTCGTCCGCATCGCCAAGTGCTGCACGCCGGTGCCGGGCGACGAGATCGTCGGCTACATCTCGCTCGGCAAGGGGATCACGATCCACCGCGGCGACTGTCCGAACGTCCGCGCGCTGATGCGGAACCCGGAGCGGTTCACGCCGGTCGAGTGGGAGGGCGGCACGACGCAGAGCTTCCGCGTGCAGATCGCGGTCGACTCGTGGGACCGGCCGCGGCTCCTGGAGGACGTCGCGCGCACGTTCTCGGAGCACGGCGCGAACATCGTCTCCTACGGCGGCGCCGTCGAGGATCAGATGGCGCGGAACTGGTACGTCGCGGAGGTCGGCGACGTGAAGTCGCTTCGCACGCTCCTGACGGCGCTCCGGAATGTCGACGCGGTGTTCGACGCGTATCGCATGACGCCCCAGTAGGGAGATACATCGTCCCTCGATCGAGGGACACTCGATCGCCCACAGCGGGGTACCTCGATCGAGGGATGGGCCGGGTCGACCCGCTCCAGGAGCCGAGCCGTTCCCTCGGACGAGGGATACGGGACTGCTCGCAGCCGATCCCTAGAACGAGGGATCGACACGAGCCTCGTATCGACTAGAACGAGTGGGGGGAGGAGGGCACAAGAGCTGCGGCGCCCGGCGGTCGTTGAGGACACCGGCCGGGCGCGCGGCACTTCGGGCCTACGACTCCCAGGGCTCGCCGCCGGTATCCCAGCCGACGAGGCAGTGCCCGGAAACAAGCTCGGCGACGCGCTCGAGGAACATGCGGTCTTCCTCGGGTGCGCCGTCGACCGCGAGCTCGGCGACGGGGTCGCCCTGCCAGAGCACCGGCACGCGGATACGTCGCGACTCGTCCGGCTCGCCTGCGGCGGGGCCGAGCGCGAGCGCGCCGTCTTCGAGGAAGAAGATCGCCGCCCAGGGGTAGCCGGCCTGCTCGTGGAGCGCGGCGACGACGGCGCGGAGCACATCGTCGGCTTCGCCGCCGACGCCGACGATCTGCTCGATCGCCTCGCTAGCGGTCGGCATCGTCGCCCTCGAACGCGAGCACCTTCTCGCGGAAGTCTGTCGGGACCGGGCACGACTTCCGCTCGGCCAGATCGATGTAGACGAGCGTCTGGTGCGCCGTGACCATCAGGACGTCGTCCGGCTCGCGGTACGCGGAGAAGGCGTAGGTGACGCTCGTCCTACCGACGCGCGCGACGCGCACGAAGACCTCGATCTCGTCGTCGAACACCGCGGGTGCGAAGTACTCGACGTCGTTGGCGCGCATCACGAAGTCGCCGGGACGCCGGACGTGCAGCAGGCCGAGCGACCGCAGGTACTCGACGCGCGCAATGTCGAAGTACGGGTTGTAGCGCCCGTAGTAGACGATCCCCTGCGCGTCCGTGTCGGAGAACCCGACCCGCGTGCGCGCGGAGAACTTGAACGGCGGCTTGCTCACGAGCGGATGATCGCGAGCACCTCGTCGCGCTTCTGCTCCATCAGCTCCTTGGAGCGCGCTTCGAGGTTGAGGCGCAGCAGCGGCTCGGTGTTCGACGGGCGCACGTTGAAGTGCCAGTCGCCCGCGTCGACCGATAAGCCGTCGAGATGCGAGACCGTGCCCTCGCCGGCGTATCGCTCCTTCAGCTCCTGCAGCTTCAGCGCGACGTCGGCGACCGGAGTGTTGATCTCGCCCGTGATGAAGTAACGCTCGCGGAAGGGGCGGAGGATCTCGGAGAGCTTCCGGCCGCGCTTCGACACGAGCTCGAGCATCAGCAGGAACGGAATGACGCCGGAGTCGGCCTGCGAGAAGTCGCGGAAGTAGTAGTGCCCCGACACCTCGCCCGCGAAGGCGGCATCCTCCTCCCGCATGCGGTGCTTGATGTACGCGTGGCCCACTCGGTTGACGAGCGGAACGCCGCCGGCACGCTGGATCGTCTCCGGCACGGCCCAGCTCGCCCGCACGTCGTAGATGATCTTCGCGCCCGGCTCCTTCTCGAGGATCAGCTCTGCGAAGAGGGCCGTCGCGAAGTCGCCCGGCACGAACTCCCCGGTGTCGTCCACGAAGAAGCAGCGATCGGCGTCTCCGTCGAACGCGACGCCGAGGTCGGCGCGCTCGTCGAGCGTCTTCGCGACGATGAACTCGCGGTTCTCCGGCAGCAGCGGATTCGGCTCGTGGTTCGGGAACGTTCCGTCCGGCTCGAAGAAGCACCGCACCGCCTCTACCGCGGGCAGCCGGTCGAGCACCGGCGGCAGCATCGCGCCCGCCATCCCGTTCGCGGCGTCGATCACGACCTTCAGCGGCCGCAGCGCCGACACGTCGATGAAGGACATCACCCGATCGACGTATGCAGGCCAGATGTCGTACGGGGTCACCGTCCCCGCGGGACCCGAAGGGGGCCAGGCCCCTGCCATGGCCCGGTCGCGCACGTCCAGGAGGCCGGACTCGCCGCCGACGGGCAGCGCGCCGCGGCGGACGATCTTCATGCCCGTGTACTCCTTGGGATTGTGCGAGGCGGTGACCGTGAGGCCGCCGTCGAGACCGAGCTCGCCGACGGCGAAATAGAGCATCTCCGTCCCGATCATCCCCAGGTCGAGCACGTCCGCGCCGCCGTCGGCCGCCCCTCGCGCGGCCGCAGCCGCCATTGCCGGGCTGGACAGCCGCATGTCGTGCCCGACGGCGAACCGTTTCGGCTCGAACTGGGCGACGACCGCGCGCCCGATCGCGTACGCGCCCTCCTCGTCCAGCTCGGACGGGTAGATCCCGCGCACGTCGTACGCCTTGAAGACCTTCGGATCGAGCATCCGCGCCGATCCTAGCCGTGTGCCGCCCACGTACCATTCAGGCATGGAGCGCAAGCTCGCAACCGTTCTCTTCCTCGATCTCGTCAGCTCGACCGAGCTCGTCGCCGACTCCGACCCCGAGGTCGTGCGCCGGCGCGTCACCCGGTTCTTCGATCAGGTCTCGCACTGCATCGTCACGCATGGCGGGACGCTGGAGAAGTTCGCGGGCGACGCCGTCATGGCCGCCTTCGGCATCCCTCTCGCCCACGAGGACGACGCAGAACGCGCCGTCCGGGCCGCCCTAGCCACCCTCGAGCGCGTCCGCGAGCTCGGGCTCGAGGCACGGGTCGGGATCGAGTCGGGCGAGGTCGTCGCC
>DASYFU010000238.1:0-12237 GCA_036498225.1 Gaiellaceae bacterium
GTGCCATGGCCGACAATCCGTCCATGGCGCCTCCGGAACACACGGACCTCGAGCCGATCGGTGCGACGGCGCTCGCAGCCGCCGCGTCGGCTGCCGCGAATGCGCTCGCCGAGATCGCGCGTGCGTCCGATCGCGCGGCGATGGCCGCGCAGGCCGAAGTTCTTCGCCTGCGCATCGCCGGCGCCGCGCGCGTGAATGCGCTGCGGTATCCGCGCGCCCTGTCCGCGCAGGAGGCGACCTCGTCGCTTCCGGAGGATCGCCGCGACTGGGAGATCGGCCAGGCGTACGCGCGCGCGGCTGAGCCGCCGCTCGAGCTCGTGCACATCGCCGCCGACGTCGCGGAGCTCGCGGCCGAGCTCGTGCGCGAGGCGCTCGCCGGACTCCGCGCGGACGCCGTCGCGGCCGCATCGATCGCTGCGGGCGCCGCACGCGGCGCGGTCCCGCTCGTCGCGATCAACCTGACCGCGGCGCCTAATGACGAGCGGGTTGCAGAGGCTCGGCAGTGCGCGGAGCAGGCCGAGCGGGCAGCGGCTCGGGCTGCGGACGCTCTCTGAGCGCGTCGATCTCCGCTCCGAGCAGGAGCGCGAGCGCACTCAGCCACAACCACGTGAGCATTACGATCACGGCCGACAACGAGCCCCACGTCTTGTTGTACGAGCTGAACGAGCTCGAGTAGAACGCGAACGCGCCCGACGCGACGATCCAGACGAGCGCGGCCACGATCGGGCCTCGTGAAACCAGCCGCCACGGTCGATTCGAGATGTCCGGCCCGAGGTAGAGGAGCGTCTCGAAGGCCGCGACGAGGCCGACGAGCAGGATCGGCCACTGCGCGATCCACCAGACCCAGCCGATGACGCCCGAGGCGCCACCGGCGTGCGACGCGATCAGGTGCTCGACCGGCGGCCCGAAGATGAGCAGCACGGCGACGAGCAGGAACGCGATCCCGATGACTGCGACCATCGCGAGCGCGACGATGCGCTTGCGCACGAAGCTGCGCGTGTCCTTCCGCTCGTACGCGAGGTTGACCGCCGTCATGTATCCCGTCATCGCACCCGTCGTCGACCACACCGCGAGCACCAAGCCGACGACGGTCGCAATCACACCCTGTGTCGGGTGCGCGTCGAGTCGCTTGAGGCTCGCACCGAGGAGCGACGTCGCCTGCGCCGGCATGACGTGCTGGAAGTGCTGCATGAGCGACGTGATCGTCGCCGGGCCGACCACGAGCGTGAACACGCCGACGACGACGAGCAGCACCGAGGGGATCGCGAAGAACACGCTGTAGGCGAGCGCGGACGCGAGCATCGTCCCGTTGTGGGCGAGCAGCCGTTTGCCTGCGTGGATGACGATCATCCATACGTCAACGACAGCTGGGCCGAAGTAGGTGCGGCAAGGATGGTAGGACCCGGTCGTGGAACGTCACGAACTCGTCATCGTCGGCGCCGGATCGGCCGGGCTCGCGACGGCAGCGCTCCTGCGCGGAGACGGGCTCGATCCGCTCGTGCTGGAGGCAGGCCCCGAGCCGGGAGCTGCGTGGCGGGGGCGGTACGACCGCCTGCGACTCCACACGCCCAGGCTCCTCTCCGGCCTGCCGGGGCTCCGCATACCGCGGCGCTACGGGCGCTGGGTGCGGCGGGACGACCTGCTCGAGTACTTCGTCGACTACGCCGAATTCCACGGGATCGAGGTGCGGACAGGCAGGCGCGTCGAGCGCATCGACCCCGGCTGGCGGCTGGAGACCTCGGCCGGGCCGATCGATGCGGCCACCGTGATCGTGGCCACGGGCTACAACGGCGCGCCGTTCGTCCCGGACTGGCCGGGGCGCGACTCCTTCACCGGCGAGCTGATCCACTCGTCGCATTACCGCAACCCTGCGCCGTTCCGCGACCGCGACGTGCTCGTCGTCGGAGCCGGGAACTCGGGCGCGGAGATCGCGACCGACGTCGCCGACGGAGGGGCCGCGCGGAGCCGGCTCTCGGTCCGCACGCCGCCGCAGATCGTCCGGCGGGCGACCGCCGGCATCCCCGCGCAGCTGATCGGCATCGGCATCCGCAAGCTCCCGCCGGGCTGGGTCGACCCGTTCTCGATCGCACAGCGCAAGCTGTCGATCCCAGACCTCGCGGCGCAGGGGCTTCCGCGTCCCCAGCACGGGATCCGCACGTCCTTCATCGCGACCGGCACGACACCGATCCTCGACGTCGGCATCGTCGACGCAGTGCGCCGCGGCCGTGTCGAGATCGTCGCCGCGGTCGAGCGCTTCGATGGAAGCGACGTCGTGCTCGCCGACGAGTCGCGCATCGCACCGGACGCGGTCATCGCGGCGACCGGATTCCGCGCCGGCCTGGACGCGCTCGTCGGCCACCTCGGCGTGCTCGGCCCGCGCGGCTTGCCGGCGAAGACGGACGGCGAGCCCGTGCTGCCCGGCCTGTGGTTCGTCGGTTTCACGCCGACGCTCGGTGGCCAACTGCGCGAGGGCAGCATTGCCGCGCGCAAGGTCGCGGCAGCGGTCGCGGCCTCGCTGCACTGATCGGGGCGGGCAGACTCGAACTGCCGGCCTTCCGGTCCCAAACCGGATGCTCTACCAGGCTGAGCTACGCCCCGTCTGACCAGGAGGCTAGCGTGCGCGCGTGACCGAGCCGCTTCTGCCTGCCCGGGAGCCTCCGCGCGACCGGCGGCCGGTCGTCGGCTACACGATGGTCATCGTCGCGGCGACGCTCTTCGGCGTGAACGGCGCCGTGTCGAAGGTCGCGCTCACATCGGGGCTCTCGTCGTTGCGACTCACCGAGGCACGCTCGGCCGGAGCCTTGATCGCGCTGACGCTCATCGCACTCGTGCGTCAACCGTCGTCCCTCCGCGTCGAACGCCGCGAGCTGCCGCGGCTCGCGCTCTTCGGCGTCGTCGGCGTCGCGTTCGTCCAGCTCTTCTACTTCCTCGCCATTCATCGACTGCCGGTCGGGATCGCGCTGCTCATCCAGTACATCGGCCCGGTCCTCGTCGCGATCTACGCGCGCACGTTCGGCCACGAGCACGTGCGCCGGCGCATCTGGCTCGCGCTCGCGCTTTCGCTCACCGGCCTCGCGCTGATGGTGCAACTCTGGAACGGCGTCACGCTCGACGGCCTCGGCGTCACGTTTGCGCTGATCGCGGCCGTCGTGTTCGCGATCTACCTCCTCCTCGCGGAGCACGAGGTGCAGAAGCGCGAGTCGATCCCGCTGCTCGCGTGGGGCTTCTTCTTCGCGGTCGTGTTCTGGACCATCGTGCAGCCCTGGTGGAGCTTCCCGACGTCGACGGTGGCTCGCACTGTCTCGCTGCAAGGCCACCTGAGCTCGCTCCACCTGCCCGTGTGGGCGCTCGTGCTCTGGGTGATCGTGCTCGGCTCTGCGGTGCCGTTCGCGCTCATCGTCGGCGCGCTGCGGCACATCACGGCGACGCAGGTCGGCGTCACCGCGATGCTCGAGCCGGTCGTCGCGACCATCGCGGCGTGGGTCTGGCTGCGCGAGTCGCTCTCGCCGACGCAGCTCGCAGGCGCCGCGGTCGTGCTCTGCGGCATCGGCCTCGCGCAGACCGCGAGATAACCCCTTCGAGGGACGACGGTCGTTTCGCGGGCTGCAACCCTGCTCGTAGGCCGAGGGCTGAAGTTCGTCGGGAGGGCACGAGGGGCGCCGCAAGGCGCCCTTCTTCTATTCGGCCTGCATCAGCGAGCGGAGCTCGGCGAGCTTCTCGCCGCGCAGCTCGTCCCGCTCGCCGCGCTCTATCCGGTCGAGGAGCTCGCGCACGAGCGGTGCGAGATCGAGCGGGTTGAACGGCTTCGTCACGTAATCGATCCCGCCGATGTCGAGACCGCGGGCGCGGTCGCGGAACTCCGCGCGCGCCGTGAGGAAGATGATCGGGATCTCGCTCGTCCGCTCGTCCTCGAGCAGCTCCTCCGCGACGCGCCAGCCGTCGAGCCGCGGCATCATCACGTCGAGAAGCACGACGTCGGGCCGCTGATCGCGCGCGAGGTCGAGGCCGCTCGGGCCGTCGCCGGCCTCGATCACCTCCATCCCCTCCGCCTCGAGGTTGACCCGGCAGAGCAGCCGAATGGGCGCTTCGTCGTCGATGACGAGGACGCGGATCACGACGGGGTTCCTGCGAGCGGTAATTCGATGGCGAACGTCGATCCTTCTCCTTCTCGAGAACTGACGGAGATCTTTCCACCCATGGCGGTCACCAAGCCACGGGCAATGAACAAACCGAGCCCTGTGCCGCCGGCGCCGACGCGCGCTTCTGCGTCGGTGCCACGGTAGAACTTACGGAAGATCTGGTCCTGGTCGGAGAGCGGGATGCCGAGCCCTTCGTCCTCGACGACGAGCTCGACGGTGTCGTTCTTCCTCTCCGCGCCGACTCGAACCGTCCCGCCCGCGGGCGAGTAGCGCACCGCGTTGTCGAGGAGGATGGCGAAGACCTGGAGGAGCTTCTCAGGGTCGGCCTGCGCGGCGACCGGCTCCTCGGGAAGGTCGACGACGAACGAGCGGCCGTTCGAGCCGCCCGCCTGCAGGACGGCCTCGCCCACCACTTCGCGGACATCCGTGGCCGCGATCCGCACCTGGAGGTCGCCGGTGTCGAGGCGCGCGACGTTCAGCAGCGCGTCGACGATCTGCGTGAGCCGCTTCGACTCGGACGCGATGTAGCCGAGGAACGTCGTGCGCTCCTCCTCGCCGAAGAGCACGTCCTGGCGGAGGAGCGTCTCCGCGAAGCCGTAGATCGACGTCAGCGGCGTTCGCAGCTCGTGCGACACGGTGGAGACGAAGTCGGACTTCATCTGCTCGACGAGCCGGTCGGCCGAGATGTCGCGGAAGGCGAAGATGCGCCCGGCGACCGCTCCCAGGGGATCGCGCATCACGGCCTCGCTGACCGAGAGCCACACCTCCTCGCGTCCGCGCATGATCGCCACGAGCCGGTCGGCCTGCGGCGTGTCCGGGTCCGACTCGAGGTTCCGTTCCAGGACGTCGAGGGGCGTCCGGCCGAGTGCGTCGGCGGCGGGAACGCCCGTGATCTTCTCCGCCGCCGCGTTCCAGAGGACCACCGTGCCTTCGCGATCGACGGCGACGATGCCGTCGGCGATGTTCGCCAGGATCGCGACGCTCCGCTCGCGCTCGAGCGCGACGCGCTGGTACAGCTCCGCGTTCGCGAGTGCAGCGGAGGTGCTGGCGGCGAGTGCGTGCAACGCGTCGATCTCTTCCTCGCGCCACGCGCGCGGCTGCTCGGCGTACACGGAGAGGACGCCGCGCGGCGCGCGGTCGGCGCCGGCGAGGGGCACGCCGAGGAACGCCGCGTTCCCTGCGGCGAGCATCGCGTCGAGCTCGCGCAGCCGTGGATCCGCGCCGGCGTTCTCGATGGCGACGGGCGCACGCGACTGGACGACGTCGCCCGAGAGCCACGCGCCGGATGAGCTGCGCATGCCGACGGCGCCGTCCGATCCCAGGCCACTCGCTGCGCTGACGCGGAGCTCGCCGTCGTCGAGCACGCGGATCGCGCACGCGTCGGCGCCGAGCAGGCTCTGCGCCTGCTCGACCACCTCGTCGAGAACGGCTTCAGGATCGAGCTCGGTCGTGAGCAGGCGCCCGGTGCGTGTGAGCTGCTGTGCGAGGGAACGAGCGCTCCGTTCCGCCTCGTACAGCTCGCTGCGCTCGAGCGCGCCGCGCGCGGCGTCGGCGAGATGTTGCGCGAGCTCGAGGTCGTCCTCGCTGAACGCGTGCGCCTCCTCGAAGAAGATCGCGACGAGGCCGCCCGCGCCGTCTCGCGGGCTGACGACCGGGACCGACAGGAGCGCGTTGAAGCCGGCGCGCGCCGCGGCGGCCCGCCACTCGGGCGCGACGCGCTCGTCGTCGGACAGCTTCGGCGACGCGACGAGCCTGCCGTTCGAGGCGGAGCGCGGAAGCACATCCGCGCCCGCTTCGGGAAGCTTTGCGAAGAGCTGGGCGAGCTCGTCCGGAAGCTCGTGCGAGCCGCAGAGCGCGAGGCCGCCGCCGGCGGGCATGAGCGCGGCCGCTGCTGTGCCGCCGAGCGCCTCGGACGCGGCCTGCGCAATCGCGTCGAGGGTGGCGTTGCGGGAGAGCGACTCGCCGAGGACTGCGGCGATGCGATAGAAGCCACGCTGGACGCGAGCCTGCCTCGCGCTCCGGCTGAACGTCTCGGCGTTGCGAAGCGCAAGCGACGCGAGACCTGCGAACGCCTCGAGCACGTCGCTGTCGCGCGGGCCGTACGGCCTCGTCTCGCGGCGACCGACACCGAGCACACCGCGGATCTCGTCACTCCAGCGCATCGGCGCGACGATCGCGTCGTTGAAGCCGGCATACAGCGGATGCGGAACCTCGTCCCCGACACTGGCGTACTCGGTCGCGATGAGCGCGCGACTCTCCCGGATGGCGAGACCGGAGAGCCCGCGCTCCGCCGGGAACTCGAAGCCGACGAGCGACTCGTCGAGGCCGTGCACTGCGGCGCAGCGCAGGACGCCCCGCTCGCGGTCGTACAGATAGCAATCCGACGCGTCCGCTTGCAGGAGCGCCGCGACCTCGTCCACGAGCCGCTGGAGAACAGCGGTCAGCTCGAGCTCGCCGCTCACGACTTCCGCCGCGCGCAGGAGCGCGGAGCGTTCGCCGAGGCGCTCGCGGTTCTCGTCGATGAGATGCGCGAGCCGGAGCGCGAGCCCCACTTCGACCGCGATCGCCTCCAGGAGAGCGAGGTCGGCCTGCGTCCACGCGCCGGCGGACGCGCGCTGCGCGGTGAGGACGCCGAGCTGTGGGCCGTCGGCGCGCACCGGCGTCGACGCAACCGATCCGACGCCGAGCATACGGAGGCGCACGACATCGTCGGCGGTGAGCTCGGGCGCGTTCTCGACGTCGGCTACGGCCACCGTCCGCTGCTCCCGGGCGGCGAGGTTCGACACCGGGAGATGCTCGTGCAGCTCCGAGATGCGGTCGAGCTTGTCCACCGACCACTCGGCGACGATGGGGTGCGAACGTCCCTCGTCCACGCGGACGAAGCACCGGCTCGCGTCGAGCGCACGACCGGCCTCTGCAACCGCGGTGTGCAACGCGCCGGCGAGATCGAGCTCGGTGCGGAGACGGCGGCCGATGGACGTGACGAGGCGCTCGCGGTCGAGCGCCGCTGCGAGCGCGATCGTCGAGCGGGTTCGCTCGAGCGCGATCGTTGCCTCGGACGCGAGCGTCTGCATCAGCGTCAGCTCGTCGGACGAGAACGCGCGCTTCTCTTTCGTCGTCGCGAGCGAGATGACCGCGATCACGCGGTCGGAACTGATCAGCGGGATGTAGGCCGCGCTCTTTGCGCCCGTCGCCTCGGCCAGGCGCGGGCTGACGCGGTCGTCCCCGACGTCCTCGACGGCAAACGCGTCGGCGTTGCGCGCAGCGCTCGCGATTCCGGACGGCTCGCGCTCGAGGTCCATGTGCAGGTCCGGCCACCACGCGACGTCTGCGCCGTCCGAGCGCGCGAGATAGCCGGACGCCTCTCGTCCGTCCTCCGAGATGAACGAGAGCCCGGCGAAGTCGACGCGGAAGAGACTTCCGATCTCGTCGAGCAGCGCACGCGCAACGCCTTCGACGTCGGACGTTTGCGCGAGCTCGGCAGCGACGCGCCGGAGGCTCTCGCGCTCGCGCTGGCTCTCGGTGATGGCCGCGCGCTGGCGCCGTGACGACCGGAACCGGAGCGCGGTCCCGACGACCAGCCCGACGAGGAGGGCGCCCAGGACCGCGGCGAGCCTGTTCCACGCCACGGCGAGACCGATGAGGCCTATTACCTGCGACTCGGCTGTCGACATACTGGGCGGCGAGATCATACGGGCCGCGAACGTCGGTGGAAGGCGTTTTCGGGCCCGAGAACAGGATTTTCACCCGTTGTAAAGATGGGCCGTCCGGCCCATTGTCGTGGGTCCAGCCCCCCAGTACGGTCACAGGACTGGGCGATGCACACTGCGGCGTGCGTTTTGCAGTCGCGGTGAGCAACTTGGGAGAGCCCGCCGCACCGACCCCCCCGAGCGGCGGGCTTTTCCATCTTTCAGAGGCGAAAGGGTCCTCACAGCAGGCCTTAACCCCGACCTCACCGCTTCGCGGCTACCCTCGTCGTGCTTTGGTGAAGCGGGTCCTCCTGGCCTCTCCGCGGGGCTATTGCGCCGGTGTCGAGCGGGCAGTCGAGACGGTGGAGCGTGCTATCGCCTTGTACGGAGCGCCCGTCTACGTGCGGAAGCAGATCGTCCACAACTCGCACGTCGTCCGCGAACTGCAGGCCCGCGGGGCCGTCTTCGTCGACTCGGTCGCCGACGTGCCCGAAGGCTCGCCCGTCGTCTTCTCCGCGCACGGAGTCGCGCCGGCCGTGCGCCACGCGGCGGCGGAGCGCGGACTGACGACGATCGACGCCACGTGCCCGCTCGTCACGAAAGTGCACACGCAGGCACGCCGGTTTGCAGAGCAGGGCTACCGGGTCGTGCTCATCGGGCACGCGGGCCACGAAGAGGTCGAGGGAACGACAGGCGAGGCGCCCGACGCGACCACGCTCGTCGAGTCGGTCGAGGATGCCGAGCGGCTCCAGAGCGACGACGCGCGCATGGCGTACATCACGCAGACCACGCTCTCGGTCGACGAGACGCGCGAGATCATCGAGGTGCTACGCCGCCGGTTCCCGCACATCCAGGGACCCGCGCGCGAAGACATCTGTTACGCGACGTCGAACCGGCAATGGGCGGTGAAGGAGCTGCTCGGCGAGGTCGACCTGCTGCTCGTCGTCGGCTCCCGGAACTCTTCGAATTCGCTGCGGCTCGTCGAGGTCGCGCGCGGGGCCGGCGTCGACGCGCATCTCGTCGACGACGCCTCGGAGATCGACGAGGGCTGGCTCGCCGGCGTCGACGTCGTGGGCGTCACGTCGGGCGCATCCGCGCCCGAGCGGCTCGTCCGCGGTGTCTGCGACTGGTTCCGCGCGCACGGTGTACGCGACATCGAAGAGTTCAGATCCGCATTCGAAGACGTCGTATTCCGTCTTCCAGTAGAGCTCCGGCGCGCCGAACGCTCGGCTGCCTGACGTCGAGGAACCGCGCGAGTCGACGCGCCTCGTCCTCGTCGAGCGACACGGCTGCCTGCGCGATGCCGTCATCCCAGACGCTGAAGCGCACGTGCGGCTCGTCGCCGAAGTAGTGCGACACCCGAAGTGCCATCCCGCCGTCCCGCGGATGCGCGCGGAAGAACTCGACGAGCTTCTGCCGCTGTGGCGCAGCGCACCACGGACAGAACCTGTAGGTCACCTCGAGTGTCCCCTCACACCGCCGGCATGCGGCCATCGCCTGACCCTATTCCCAGATGGCCAACGTCGCAATCGAACTCGGCTTGGCGCTCGAGCTCGGTTGCCTGAAACTTCTCCGATGGAGTACGTCCAGGGGGAGAACCGGTATGGGCGCTATTGCATTCCCGCGGAGAGCCGGCACCGGCCTGCCGCGCAGGCGATCCTCGCCGGCGACGTGTGGGAGCCCGAGACGACCGCCTTCATCGCCCAACAGAGCCGATACGGCGACGTTGTCACAGGCGGTGCGTATTTCGGCGACATGCTCCCGGCGGCGGCGAACGGAGGAACGACCGTCTACGCGGCGGAACCCAACCCGGTGAACTTCGCCGCCGCAAAGTTGACGCTCGAGGCGAACGGCATCGAGAACGTCAAACTCGTCCACGCCGGCTTCGGCGTGAAGCCAGGGTTGGCCGTCATCGAGGTCGCCGACCGCTTCGGCACACCGCACGGCGGCGGTTCGTGGATCACGTCGCAGCTTCGGATCGGCCGCCGCGGGGCGGAACGAGTCTCGTGCTCGCTCGTGGCGATCGACGATCTCGTTCCGACCGATCACCAGGTCGCACTCGTACATCTCGACGTAGAAGGGTTCGAATCGCAGGCGCTTCGCGGTGCCCTGCAGACGATCGAGCGGTGCCTTCCCGACCTGCTCCTCGAGAGGCGTCCACGGTACGGACGCGCCGCCGGCCGGCTCGCGTCGCTCGGTTACCGCGTCGTCGCCGAGATGGACGGCAACACGTTGCTGTCGACGAAGCGGATCTCGACCGCGAGGACGTCGTTCTTGATCCGGTCCTCCCAGCGGAGGAGCGGCTCGAGCTCGGACGGGAGCGTCAGCACGATGCGGTCGGTGATCTCGAAGCCCTGCTCCTTGCGCATCGAGTTCACCTGACGGATGAGATTGCGTACGCGCCCCTCGAGCAGGAGCTCGTCGTCGAGGGTGGTGTCGAGCGCGACGGTGACGCCGTCCGCCGAAGCGACGGCGTAGCCCTCGCGGCCGAGACGCTCGACGAGCACCTCGTCCGGCTCGAGCTCGTAGCCGGCCGCACGGAAACGCCCGCCCGGTAGCTCGTCGAACTCGCCCGCCTGCAAGGCCTGCTGCACCGTGCGCAGCTCCTTGCCGAGGCGCGGCCCGAGCGAGGGCAGGTTCGGCTTCACGCGTAGCTCCGCCTCGACGGTGCCGAACTCGACCTCCTTCACGTTCACCTCGTCGGCGATCTCGGATGCGTGGCCACCGGCGGCGACGCCTTCGACGACGAGCTTTCGCAGCGGCTGACGGAGGTTGTAGCCGGCGGCGTTTCGGGCCTGATGGGCGAGCGTGACGACGCGGCGTACGCCCGCGACCTCCTCGAGAAGCGCACGGTCGGGCTCGGGGACGTCGGGCCAGCCGGCGAGATGAACCGATGCCGGGCCGTCGAGGACGAGCTCGCGCCAGAGATGGTCGGTGACGAACGGGAGGATCGGCGCCATCACGCGCAGCATCTGCACGAGCGCGTACCAGAGCGTCTGGAACGCAGCGTCGTCGCCTCCAGACCAGAAGCGCGGGCGCGAGCGGCGGATGTACCAGTTGGAGAGGTCGTCGACGTACGCCTGATAGGCGCGCATGACCTCGGCGCTGAGATACGACTCGTAGCCCGCCTCTGCGTCGCGCACGAATGCGTGCGTGCGCTCGACGAGCCAGCGGTCGAGCGGCGCGAGATCGCCTTCCAGGTTGAGGGCCGACCACGACGGGCGGAACCCGTCGATGTTCGCGTACTCGACGAAGAACTTCACCGAGTTCCACAGCGTCAGGAGCTCGCGCTTCACCGACTCCGCAGGGCCGAAGCCGAACAGGAGGTTGCGATCGGGAGGCTGCGCGCAGTATTGCCAGCGCATCACGTCGGCACCCATGCGCGCGAACGCGTCGTTGGCCTCGATCATGTTCCCCCACGAGCCGTGCATCTCGCGGCCCTGCTCGTCGAGCATCTTCTCGTAGCCGAGCACCCGCCGGAACGGCGCGCGGCCGACGAGCACGACGGACATGAAGAGCTGCGAGTAGAACCACAGCCGGATCTGCTCGCGCATCTCCGACACCCAGTCGGCGGGAAACCACTTCTCCCAGTACGCGTGATCCGGCAGGTCGGCGGTCGTGAGCCCACGCGCCGCGCCGGTCGCGTACCCCTCGGGGATCCATTCGGGGCTCTCCCAGCCGAGCGTCGAGAACGGCACGACGCCGGCGTCGAGCCACACGTCCCCGACCTCGATGACGCGTTCCACGCGCTCTCCGCAGGCCTCGCAGCGGACGGGAACCCGGTCGATCCACGGGCGGCGCAGCTCCTCCAGCTGGTCGATGCCCTCGATCGCCCGCTCCTCCAGCTCGGCGCGCGACCCGATCACGTTCATGTGGCCGCACGCACAGGGGTAGAACGGCAGCGGCAGGCCGTAATAGCGGCGGCGCGAGATGTTCCAGTCGCCCATGTTGCGCAGCCAGTCGTCCATGCGCTTGCCCATGTACTCCGGCGTCCACTCGACCGTCGCGTTCGCGTCGAGCATCTGCTGACGCAGGTCGCGCACGGAGATGAACCAGTCGTCGGCGATGCGGAAGATGAGCGGGGTGTCGCAGCGCCAGCAGTGCGGATAGCGATGCTGGTACAGCCCCGACTCGACGACGAGCCCTTTGCCGGTGAGGTGGCCGATGATCTGGTCGGCGGACTCGACGGTCGAGAGCCCTTTGAGCCAACCGAAGTTCGCGTAGAAGCGGCCCGATTCGTCGACCGGCGTGATCACGTCGAGGCCATGCACCTGGCTCAGCTCGAAGTCCTCGCCGCCGCAGCCCGGCGCGATGTGGACGATGCCGGTGCCCTCGTCGAGCGCGACGTCTTCCCAGGGGATCACTCGATGCGTGACGCCTTCCTGCGCGAGCAGGTCGTCGAACGGGCC
>DASYFU010000239.1:0-4722 GCA_036498225.1 Gaiellaceae bacterium
CGCCGGCAGCGTCGGGCCGTGGTCGGTCCCGGTCGTCGCGAATGGGCGGCGTCTGGCGGTAAGCGGCGTGCTCGACTACCGGCCGCCCGGACTGTCCTGGCTCCGGATCGCGCTCGCGGTGCTGCTCGCGGCGGCCGGCGCCGTCGCAGCGGCGCGGTCGACGACGGCTCTCGTCGCGCTCGCGCTCGTCGCGACGGCCTTCGTCTGGACGATCCGCGTCGGCCGCGAGCTGTACGGCCGCCCCGACGTGCCTGCGATCGGCGACGCCGAGATCGCGCTGACGTGCGTCGTCGGTGCCGCGCTCGTCTATGGGCTGCTCAACCGCAAGCCGGGGACGCGTGTCTTCACCGCGTTCTTCGCCGGGTTCGGAGCGCTCTACGAGGGACTGACGATGCTGCCGGTCCTGACCCATGCGATCGCGCTCAACGCGCTGCCGACGATCGTCGCGCGGGTCGCCGAGGTGCTGGCGCTCGGCGCCGGCGTCGGGGCCCTCGCCGGCTGCGTACTCGGCCAGCTCAACGAGGCGGGAAGAGGAAGCTCCGATGCGGCGGTATGAACGGCCCGGTCTCGAGCACGATCTCGTCGCCGTCGCTCAGCGGCAACGAGCGCGGATCGCCGCGCACGCGCAGGCCATTCCGAAACAAGGAGACAGTTCCGTGGAAGCTCAGCAGACGAGCTCGCCCGAGCGGCATGCCCCAGACGGAGAAGAGATCGCCGAGCCGCGCGGGCCGGTCGAAGTGAACGACGCCCGTCGGCGTGGTCGTCCACTCGTGCGCCCGGCAACGCGCGCTGCGCACACCGACGCGCGCGGGGATGACGATCGCGAATCCGTTCGCGAACAGCTCGAGGTGCACGCGTTTCGGCGCGGCGCCCGCGACTGCGCAGGGCGCGTGCATCGCGGGACGCGGCTGATACAGCGGGCCTACACCGATCGGCGTCGGTATCGGCATCTGCTCGAGGCTATCGCGATCGTCGGCCTCCTGGCCGGATGCGGCGGTGCCGGCGGTTCCGGGACACCGACGATCACCGTCGGGGCCGCACGGACCTACTTGTTGTCCGGCTTCCAGCCGGCGACGATCGTGCAGCCGGGAAAGCCGACGCGCGTCTCGTTCACCATCCTGACGCCGAACGGGAAGCCGCTGACGCAGTACAAGCACGGCGCCGGCCCGCACAACGGCGTGCACCTGATCATCGTCCGGCGCGACCTCGCGACCATCATCCATCAGCACCCGCCCGTCGGTCCCAACGGGCTGATCAGCGACACGATCACGCTCACGAAGCCTGGCCCGTACCGCGTCGTCATCGACGCCTACCCGAAGACGACCGGCCCCGTGCCGAACTTCCAGGAGTTCGCCAGCATCCGCGTCGCCGGCGCGTACCACCCGCAACCGCTGCCACCGCTCGAGACGACGCAGAAGGTCGGCGGCTACACCATCACGCTGCACGGAACGCCGCGCCTGCGCGCGATCCTGCCCGCGTTCCTCGACTTCACGGTCACGGCGCCGGACGGGAAGCCTGCCCAGTTCCAGACGTGGTTCGGAGCGCTCGCACACGCGATCTTCTTCAGGCGCGGGACGCTCGACTACTTCCACACACACGTGTGCGCGCCAGGCGTGAGCGGCTGCACGAGCTTCTTCGGAGCCGCGCGCGTCACGGGAACGTCGGCAACGCCCGGCCGGTTGAAGGTAGGCGTGCTCGTCCCGGTGTCCGGCACGTGGCGCCTGTTCCTCCAGTGCCGCGTGCAGGGGCACGTCATCACCGCTCCCTTCACCCTGCAGGTGCGGTAGATGAGGACGATCGCCCTTGGCCTCGTCGTGCTCGTCGCTGCCGTCGCGGCGCAGTCGGCGCGCGCAGACGGCGACCCGGCGAGCGATTACCTGCTCGTGCAGAAGGTCTTCCTCTCGTACGAGCTCTCCCCCTACCCGGCGCAGGAGCACGCGCTGACGAAGCTCGTTGCACAGGTGAACAAGCAGGGCTTCGCCATTCGCGTCGCGGTCATCTCGAGCGCGTACGACCTCGGCTCCGTCACGGTGCTCTGGCGCAAGCCGCAGACATATGCACGGTTCCTCAGCGCGGAGATCGCGTTCGTGTACAAGCAGCGGCTGCTCATCGTGATGCCGAACGGCTTCGGCTTCAACTGGCCCAAGCATTCGGCAAAGGCCGGCTACGCGGTGCTGGCGAAGCTGACGGTCAAGAAGGGCGGCGCCGGCCTGCTCGAGTCCGCCACCGCCGCAGTGCAGGCGCTCACCAAGGCCGGATGAGGACGCTCGCCGTCGCCGTGGCCTGCCTCGTCGCCGTTGTCGCGGCGCAGTCGGCACGCGCGGACGGCGACCCGGCGAGCGACTACCTGCTCGGCGAGAAGGTCTTCCTTCCGTACGACGCGAAGTTCCCCGCGAAGCAGTCGGCCCAGTTGACCGCGCTGATCGCGGCCGCGAACAAAGCAGGCTTCAAGATCCGGGTCGCCATCATCTGGAGCGCCTACGACATGGGCTCCGTGACGACGCTCTGGAAGAAGCCGAAGACGTACGCGAAGTTCCTCGGGCTCGAGCTCGGGTTCGTGTACAAGCAGCGGCTGCTCGTCGTGATGGCGAACGGCTTCGGCTTCAACTGGCCCACGCACTCGCCGGCCGCCGGGTACGCGCTCCTCTCGAAGATCCGGATCCCGCCCGGTGCGGCCGGCCTCGTGACGGCAGCCGCAGCCGGCGTGAAGCGCCTCGCGGCCGCCGGCGGGGTGAACGTCTCCGCGCCGACGCACGTGACGACGCCGGCGCAACGCAACACGCACGACCGGGAGACCATCCTGGCGATCGTGCTCGGCGTCCTCGCGTTCTCCGCGACGGCTCGCTACCTGATTCGACGACGCCGCTAGATCGAGCGCTTTTCGTTCGCGCGCTTCTCGGCGCGCTTTTCCTTCAGCGACTTCTGCGGAGCCTTCTTCGTCAGCTTCTTCTGCTTGTCGGCGCCCTTCATGGCGAAGAGCTTACTACGAGCTGCCGCTGTTGCTGACGAGGTGGAGCATCTTGAACATCGGCAGGTACATGGCGATGAGGATGATGCCGACCATGATCCCGACACCGATCATCATGAGCGGCTCGATGATCGAGGTGAGCGACGACACGGCCGCGTCGACCTCCTCCTCGTAGAAGTCGGCGATCTTCGTCAGCATCTTCTCGAGCTCGCCGGTCTCCTCGCCGATCTTGACCATCTGGCTGACCATGGGCGGGAAGACGGGGTTCTCGATCAGCGGCGTCGCGATAGGCACGCCCTCGTGCACCTTGACGCGCACGCCGGCGAGCGCTTCCTCGACCACCCAGTTGCCGGCCGTCTGGCCGGTGATCTCGAGCGCCTTGATGATGTCGACACCGGCCGCGACGAGCGTCGAGAGCGTGCGCGAGAAACGCGCCATCGTCACCTTCCGCACCGTGTCGCCGATCTTCATCGGGATGCGCAGCTTGATCGTGTCCCACTGCTTGCGGCCGGGCTCCGTGCGCTTCCAGCGGAAGAAGCCCCAGAGGCCCAGCGGGATGATGAGCAGCACATACGGCGCGCTCTTCAGCAGATTCGACGCGTCGACGACGTACTGCGTCAGCTGCGGCAGCTGGCCGTTCAGCGTCTTGAAGATGCCCTGGAAGATCGGGACGAGGAAGAGCAGCATGCCAATGAGGACGAGCGTGGCAAAACAGATGACCATGGTCGGGTAGACCATGGCGCTCTTGATGCGGCGCCTGATCCCCTCCTGCTTCTCGATCTGGAACGCGACGCGGTCGAGCACGATGTCGAGGATGCCGGCTGCCTCGCCGGCCTCGACCATCGCGACGTACAGCCGCGAGAAGACGCGTGGGTGCTTCGTCATCGCCTCGGAGAGCAGCAATCCGCCCTCGACGTCACCGCGGAGCGCCTTCACCACGGTGGCGAGCGCCGGATCGTCGGTCTGCTGCTCGAGGATGACGAGCGAGCCGACGACGTTGAGGCCCGCCTCGATCATCGTCGCGAACTGGCGCGAGAACACCTGCAGCGACTTCGGCTTGACCTTGTTGTTGCCGAAGTTCAGGCTGCTCGACTTCCCGCTCTCGCCGCCGCTGATCTCGCGCAACGACTCGGCGAGCAGGCCCTTCAGGCGCAGTTGCTCGCGCGCACCCGCGAGGTCCGGGGCGATGACCTCCCCAGTGAGCTCCGCGCCCTGCGCGTTGATGGCCGAATAGGCGTACGAGGCCATACGCAAGAGCTATCGGCAGCCGTGGCCGGTGGCTTGAGGTCACGAGAAGGAACGCGCCCGGCCGCGAAGAACGTCGCCGCCATGTACAGGAAGCTCGGCGACCCGCAGCGGGAAGTGGACGAGGAGATCGGCCACATCCGCGGGCTCGTCCTCATCCGCAAGCTGCTGGCGGAGCGCGGCTCGCCCGCATCGGAGCTCCGCGAGTGCGACGCCGTCATCGCCGAGTGCCGGCTGCGCCTGGCCGACCTCGCGATCCGCGCGGGCGCCTACTCGTCCGTCGCCGCTTAGGCGTCGCCTTGTCGACGCCGACCATACGAGGCCGTGCCGGCTTCGCCGGCGCGGCCGCTAGCCGCCGGAGCCGGCCGGCACGATCGAGGCGGGCGTGGTCGTCGTCGGCGTGGTCGACGTCGGCGTCGTCGAGGTCGACGTCGGCGGGGGCGGCACCGGCGTGCCCTGCGGCTCGAGCAGCAGCGTGTAGCGCGTCCCGTCCGCGGTGTTCTGCAGCG
>DASYFU010000240.1:0-3265 GCA_036498225.1 Gaiellaceae bacterium
CCGCGCGGCCGTCGACCGAATGGGTGGACACGGTCGAGGCCGGCGCGAACGTTCTCGTCGACGACGACCCCGCGCGGCTGGCCGCGGCGGTGGCGAAAGCCCGCATGCCGGAGGACCGCCCGCAGCTGTACGGAGACGGGGCGGCGGCGCAGCGGGTCGCAGCTAGCCTTGCCGCGGCGTGAATCCCGACATCGCCATCATCGGCGCCGGCTACGTCGGCATGCCCCATGCGCAGACGTTCGCCGAGGCGGGCAAGCACGTCGTCCTCGTGGACATCCAGCAGTCGGTCGTCGACGGGATCAACCGCGGCGAGAGCCACATCGAGGATGTTCCGTCCGAGGATCTGAAGCGGCTCGTCGACGCCGGTCTCATCGCCGCGACGACCGACTTCGCCGTGGTCGCGGACTGCGACGCCGTCGTCATCGCGGTGCCGACGCCGTTGTCGCCGCAGCGGGTCCCCGACCTCGGCTACATCGAGAGCGCAGCGCGCGCCATCGCGCCGCACCTGAAGAAGGGTCACGTGGTCGTGCTGGAATCGACGACGTATCCCGGCACGACGCGCGAGAAGCTGAAGCCGCTGCTCGAGGCGGGCAGCGGGTTGAAATCGGGCGAGGACTTCCACCTCGCGTTCGCGCCGGAGCGCGTCGATCCCGGGCGCACCGACTGGACGACGAAGTCGACGCCGAAGGTCGTGGGCGGTCTCGACGCGGCGTCGACGAAGGCCGCGGCCGAGCTGTATCGCAGTGCGCTCGACAACGTGCACGAGGTCTCGACGGCGGAGGCCGCCGAGCTGACGAAGCTGCTCGAGAACATCTTCCGGTCGGTGAACATCGCGCTCGTCAACGAGCTCGCGCAGTTGTGCGACCGGATGGACATCGACGTCTGGGAGGTGATCGACGCGGCAGCGACGAAGCCGTTCGGCTTCATGCCGTTCCAGCCGGGCCCGGGGCTCGGCGGTCACTGCATCCCGCTCGATCCGTACTACCTCGCCTGGAAGGCGCGCGAGTTCGACTTCAACACCCGGTTCATCGAGCTCGCCGGCGAGATCAACAACAACATGCCGTACTTCTGTCGCTCCGTCATCTCGCAGGCGCTGAATCACGGCGCCCAGCGCTCGCTCAAGGGCTCGAAGATCCTGCTCGTCGGCGTCGCGTACAAGGCCGACATCGGCGACGTGCGCGAGTCGCCCGCGGAAAAGCTCCTGATGCTGCTGCGCAATGCCGGCGCGGACGTCGCCTATCACGATCCGCACGTCCCGGAGTTCGACGGACTGAGGTCGGTGCCGCTCGAGCCGAAGGGCTACGACTGCGTCGCGATCGTGACGGCGCACTCGAGCGTCGACTACGACAAGCTCGTCGAGGACGCTGCGATCGTCGTCGACCTGCGCAACGCGACGGGCGCCACCGGCACCGCGTCGGACAAGGTCTTCAAGCTGTGATCGGGGTCACGGGCCTCGGCTACTGGGGGCCGAACCTCGCCCGGAACTTCGACGACCTCGGCGTCCTCTCGGCGCTGTGCGACCTCGACCCGGAGCTGCGCGACCGCTACGCCGCGCGCTATCCGAACGCGCGCATGCACGCCGACTTCGACGCGCTCCTCGCCGACGACACCGTCGAGGCGATCGTCGTCGCCACTCCGGTGCCGACGCATTACGAGCTCGCGAAGCGCGCGCTCTCGACAGGCAAGCACGTTCTCGTCGAGAAGCCGCCCGCGATGCGCGCGCCCGAGATCGACGAGCTCGTCGCCATCGCCCGCGAGCGCGACCTCGTTCTCATGCCTGGCCATCTACTGCTTTACCACCCCGGCATCCGCAAGCTGAAGCAGCTGATCGACGACGGCGAGCTCGGAGACGTGCTGTGCGTGTACGGGAACCGGCAGAACCTCGGCATCGTGCGCACGAACGAGAACGCGCTGTGGTCGCTGGGCGTACACGACCTGTCGGTGATGCTCTATCTCCTCGACGAGGAGCCGGAGCTCTGCGTCGCGCACGGGCGCGACTTCCTCACCGAGGGCGTCGAGGACGTCGTCTTCTGCTACCTGCGCTTCCCGAGCGGGAAGATCGCACACATGCATCTGTCGTGGCTCGACCCGCACAAGATGCGACGGATCACGGTCGTCGGCCGCGAGAAAATGGTCGTGTTCGACGACATGGAGCTCGAGCGCAAGGTGACCATCTACGAGAAGGCGCCGTGGAAGCGCACCGACAGCTACGGCGAGTGGCAGACGCGTTCCGGCGACATCTCCATCCCGAAGATCCCGACTGACGAGCCGCTCAAGCTCGAGTGCCAGGAGTTCCTGCGCCTCATCGCCGGCGAGGGTGACCGGCGGAAGGTGGCGGAGGACGGCGCACGCGTCGTTCGCGCGCTCGACCGGCTGACGGAATCCCTCCGTGGCTGACGTCCACCCAAGCGCGGTCGTCTATCCGGGGACGGTCCTCGGCGACGGCGTGAAGGTGCTCGAGAACGCGGTCGTCGGCAAGCAGCCTGCGCTCTCGCCGCGGTCGACGGCGAAGCGCGAGCCGCTGCCGCCGGCGCAGATCGGCGACGACACGATCATCTCGACGGGAGCGATCGTCTTCGCCGGATCGCGCGTCGGCGCGCGCGTCATCATCGGCGACCAGGCGTGCATCCGCGAGCGCGTCGAGATCGGGGACGACGTCGTCGTCGGCCACGGCGTCCTCGTCGAGAACGACACCACGATCGGCGCGCTGACGAAGATCCAGGCCGAGGCCTACATCACGGCGTACTCGACGCTCGAGGAGAACGTCTTCATCGCGCCGTGCGTCGTCACGACGAACGACAACTTCATGGGACGCACCGAGAAGCGACACGACCTGATCAAGGGGCCGACGATTCGCCGGGGAGCGCGCGTCGGGGGCGGCGCGATCCTGTGCCCGGGGATCGTCGTCGGCGAAGAGGCGTTCATCGGCGCCGGCGCGGTCGTGACGAAGGACGTCGAGCCGCGCATGCTCGTCGTCGGCAGCCCGGCGCGCGTGCTCCGGACCGTCAGCGCCGAGGAGCTGCTGGAGAACCAGTCTTCGTGATCGAGAGCGCGTACGGTGCGAAGCCCGGCGACGCCGCCTTGACCTCGAGGTAGTACCAGCCGCGGCCTGGTGCGGTGAATGAGAGCGACTGTGCCGCGCCCGTCTTCACCGACTCCGCCGCGATCAGCGTCGGCGGCGACTTTGCGATGTGAATCGTTGCGGGCTTCCAGAGCACGAGCCCGACGTTGGCGCCCGCCCACTCCGCCTGGACGCTGGCGTTGA
>DASYFU010000241.1:0-5014 GCA_036498225.1 Gaiellaceae bacterium
TGAAGAGTCGAGCGCCGCCGCCACGCCGGACGAAGGCACGCGCTCCTCCCATATCACCCGACCGGGAAAGTCGCGGACGAGCTGCTCGGCGACCGCCTGCTCCCGTCCGCGGCCGATGAGATGCAGTGACGCGTCCGGAACGCGAGGCGCAGCGAGCCGCCACGCGTCCGCGAGACCCTGCACGTTCTTGTATCGCTCGAGCACGCCGACGAAGAGCGCGCGCGGCCGATCGGGCAGCGGGGCCGGTGGATCGGCGGCGAACGCCGATACGTCGAAGTACGTCGTGAACGTCGTGGCCGGCTCGACGCCGAGCGCGCGAACAAGCCCGCTCGTGAACGGCGACACCGTGCGCACGGCGTCCACCTTTCGGACGGCCGCACGCGCGAGCGTCGCGCTGACCGGCTCGAGCGCGCGCCGCAACGGCGAGCCGTACAGCCTCGTCGCCGTGTGCCAGTCGCCGTGCACCTCCAGCACGATGCGCGCATGCGAGCGCGCGAGGGCGCGCCCGGCGAGCACCGAGCTCGCCTCGTACGGGCTCTGTGCGACGACGACGTCCGGATGGAAACGCCGAAGCTCCTCCGCGACACGAAACGGCAGCGACAGATAGAAGGCCGGCGAGCGGCCGGGAAGGAGCCGGAAGCGTCCGTCGTCGGCGCCGTCGCCGCCTGCGAGCACGCGCACCTCCATCTCGTCCGCGAGCGCGTCCCACTTCCGCGCGACGCTCGGGTCGAGCGGCAACCGGTAGCGGGTCCGGCTGACGAAGAGCACGCGAGGCCTCATCCGACGGCCGCTTCGAGCGCCTGCTCGATCCGGGAGAACACCACGTCGCGGTCGTACGCGCGCACCGACTCGGCGGCCGCGGCGCGAAGCCGCGCGCGCAGCACGTCGTCGGAGAAGTACCGGCGAACCGCGTCCGCGAGCGCGTCGCCGTCGCCGGGGGGAACGAGGAGACCGTTCTCCCCGTCGTGGACGACCTCGGCGACGCCGCCGACGCGCGTGGCGATGACGGGCGTCCCGGTCGCGAGCGCCTCGACGACGGTATGCGGGAAGTTCTCCCAGCTCGAGGAGAGGATCGACGCATCTGCCGCGCGGAAGAGCTCGATCACGCGCTGACGCGGCTGGGGGCCGAGGAACCGGACGTGCGGGCCTGCAAGCGCCTGGAGCCGCGCACGTTCGTCGCCGTCGCCTGCGATCACGAATGAGAGACCCTCGACGGCGTCGACCGCGCCGAGCGCCAACTCGAGCGACTTCTGCACCGACAGTCGCCCGGCGAACGCGAGCGTCGGGCCGTCCATCCCGAAGGAGCGCCGCAGCTCGTCGCGCGGCGCGAGCTCCGGGACGGCGGGCGCCGGATTCGGGAGCACGCTGACACGATCTGCCGGGATGCCCCACGAGACCGCCAGCGTGCGTAGATAGTCGCTGGGACAGAAGACGTGCGCGGCGCGGCGCAGCTCCAGGTCCCGAGCCAGCCGGAGCGCCGCGACGCGAAGTCCGGAGCGCAACTGGAACGCGTCGACGTCACCGCCGACGACGCCGCGGCGACGCGCGCGCTCGAACGCGGGGTCGGCCGTGAGCTTCACGACATACGGCCGCCGCGCGGCGGTCGACCCGGCGAAACTCCGCCCGAACATTCCTGTCGTGTACACGACGTCCGCGCGCGCGGCGCGCTCGCGCACGAGCCCCGCGCCGCGCAGGTGTCTGACACCGGGAGGGAGCGACCGGGCCACCCAGTGCACGTCGTACGGCGCGGGGGACGGCGTTTCCCATGCCGTGGTCACGACCTCGACGTGATGGCCGCGCTCGGCGAGAAAGTCCGCGACGTCCGGCGCGTGGCTCGCCGGGCCGCCCACGTCCGGCGGCCAGATGCCGGAGACGACGAGCACGTTCACGTCGCCATCTCCGGCTCGAGTGGCGCCGACGCAGGCGGCGTCTCCCGCCGGATCCGCCGGAAGAGGACCCACCAGGCGAGCGCGAACACAACGCTCGAGACGAGCACGGCGAGCGCAGCGCCGCTCGCTCCCCAGAGCCAACCGAACGCGATGGCGAGCGGCAGGAGGACCGCGGTCTCGACGCCGTGCGTCCAGATCCTCAGCTTCGGCCGGCCGATGGTGACGGCGAACGACTTCGACCAGCCGACGACGAACTGCACGGCGCCCGCGGCGACGATGATCCGCGCCGCGTCGACAGCGCCGAGGTTCTTCGACTCGAAGAGAAGCCGGACGATCTGCGGCATGAACACGAGCAGGAGCGGCAGCAGGACGACGCTCCCGACGAACGCGAGCAACGTGTACCGGCGTACGCCGGCGAATACGCGCTCGGTGTTGCCGCGCTCCCAGTCGCGCGTCTGCTCGGTCAGCAGCACGAGCCGTATCGGCGCGGACACGGCGTTGAAGCCCGCCTGCGGCGATTGCGCGACGCGGAAGTATCCGACCTGCAGCGCGCTCGAAACGATGCCGAGCAGCATCGGCGTGAGCGTCGAACGCAATGAGACAACGCCCGTTGCGCCGCTCGACTGCGCGATGAAGCGCAGGATCTCACGCGAGTCCTCACCAAGCGTTCGGACGTCGCCGCGCGGGAAGCGACGGAAGGCGGCAAGACCTGCAACGCCGATTGCCGCCGATGCGACCACCTGGGCGATCACGATCGCCGCGATCGTCCACGTGAGGCCGAAGTGCGAGCCGATTCCTATCGCGGCGAGGCGAACCGCCATCGAGAACGCGAGGAACGCGCCGCGCACGTCGTAGCGGCCGCGCAGCATCAGCGGCACAGCAGCCATTCCCTCCGGCGCCTGCGCGAGCGGGAGGAGCGCCGAGAGCAGCAACGGCGTCCGCAGATCGGAGTGGTGGAAGACCGTTCCGGCGCCCAGTCCGAGCCCGACGAGCGCAACGCCCGCCATCACCGCGCCGACGGCCTTGAAGACGAACGTCCGGCGGAAGAGACGGCGGAGCCGTCCCCAGTCCTCGCGCGTGATGTACCGGAAGCCGAACTTGATCAACGCCTCCTCGATGGTGAGGTCGAGCAGCGTCTGGAAGAACCCGGCGGACGCGATGACCAGCGTGAAGAGGCCGAGCACCTCGGTCGAGAAGACGTGGGCCGCGACGATCGTGCCGAGGAACCCGAGCACGATCGAGGCGTACGTGCCGGCCGCTGCACCTGCGCGGCGCCGGAGGACCGTGCCGTCCATCAGTGGGCCAGTGTAGTGAGGGCGTCGCCCGGCACCTCATTACACTCGGGCGCATGGCGAAGGCCCTCGTGACCGGCGGTGCCGGCTTCATCGGCTCGAACCTCGTGCGCGCGCTCCTCGAACGCGGCGACGACGTCCGTGTCCTCGACAACTTCTCGACCGGGAACCGCGCGAACCTCGAAGGGCTGGACGTCGAGATCGTCGAAGGGGAGCTGCGCAGCTACGAGCGCGTGCACAACGCCGTCCGCGGCAGCGAGACCGTCTACCACCTGGGCGCGCTGGGCTCCGTTCCCCGCTCGGTGCAGGACCCGCTGACCTCGAGCGCCGTCAACGTCGAAGGGACGCTGAACGTCCTGCTCGCGGCGCGGGACGAGGGCGTCCGCCGCGTCGTCTTCTCCTCGTCCTCGTCGGTCTACGGCGCAAAGCGCGAGCGTCCGGTCGACGAGTCGCTGCCCGCCGACCCGATCTCGCCGTACGGGGTCGCGAAGCTCGCCGCGGAGCGCTACTGCGTCAGCTTCTCGCGCGTGTACGAGTCCTTCGAGACCGTCGTGCTGCGCTACTTCAACGTCTTCGGGCCGCGCCAGAGCCCGTTCTCGCAATACGCGGCCATGGTGCCGCTCTTCATCACAGCGATCGACGCGGGCGAGCCTGTGACGGTCTACGGCGACGGCGAGCAGTCGCGCGACTTCACGTACGTGGCGAACGTCGTCGACGCGACGGTGCGTGCCGCGCACGCCGACGGCGCAAGCGGCCGCATCTTCAACGTCGCAGCGGGCTCGCCGGCGAGCGTAAATGACGTCGCCGATGCCATCGGCCGTATCCTCGACAAGCCCGTGGAGCGAAGCTTCGCCCCGCCGCGGCCCGGCGACATCCGCGACTCGTGGGCCGACGTGACCGCCGCGCGCGAGATTCTCGGCTACACGCCGTCGGTCGACCTCGACCAGGGCCTGCGGAGCACCATCGAGTATCTCGTTGGCTGAGCGCGTCAAGGTCTTGCGGGTCATCGCCCGCCTCAACGTCGGAGGACCTGCGCTGCACGTCGCCTATCTGACGGCCGGCCTCGCGGAACGCGGCTACGACACGACGCTCGTCGCCGGGACGATCGCGAGCGGCGAGGAGTCGATGGCGTTCGTCGCCGACGCGCACAACGTCCACATCGAGACGCTGAGCGAGCTCCATCGCGAGATCTCGCCGATTCGCGACCTGCGCGCGATCGTGCGCCTCTCGCAGCTGATCCGGCGCGAGCGCCCGACGATCCTGCACACGCATACGGCGAAGGCGGGAGCAGTCGGACGCATCGCGGCGCTGCTCGCGCGCGGCGCGCGGCCGCCGATCATCGTGCACACGTTCCACGGCCACGTGCTGCGCGGGTACTTCGGACGAATCACGACATTCGGCTTTCGCACGCTCGAGCGCTGGCTCGCGCGGACGACGACGTCGCTCGTCGCCGTCAGCCCGGAGGTGCGCGACGACCTCGTCGCGCTCCACATTGCTCCTGCCTCGAAGTTCACGGTCGTCCGGCTCGGCATCGACCTCGGCGGCCGCGTCGACAACGACGATGCGCAGCGCCGCGAGACGCGCAGGCAGATGGGTCTCCGGGAGGACGCCTTCGTCGTCGGCTGGGTCGGGCGGATGACGGCCGTGAAGCGGACGGACTTCGTCGTGCGCGCGCTCGAGAAGCTCGTGGCGGACGGCGTCGACGCGTACGTCGTCCTCGTCGGGGACGGCCCCGACCGCGCGGGGCTCGAGCGGTACGCGCACGAGCTGGGCGTGATCAAGCGCTGCCTGTTCCTCGGCTACCAGGAGGACGTCGCACGCTTCTACGACGCG
>DASYFU010000242.1:0-11695 GCA_036498225.1 Gaiellaceae bacterium
CCACCGTCGGGCCGGTCGAGACCTGCGTGTCAGCTGCCCACGCCCCGCCCGCCATGACAACTGAAGAGACGAGCACAGCTGCGATGATCTTCATGTCTCTCCTTGTGGACGTGACTTCGCCGCTTCTGTGGCGACCAGGCACGAACATAACCAGGCACGCTGGCAAAAGACAAGGCTTCGGCGCAGCTTTCCTGCACTCCCGCCCGCTCACCTGAACGGCTATGCAGCCGGCGAAAGCGCTGCGATCTCGCGCTGTCCGGCGAGCCGCTGCAGCGCCTGCAGTTCGATCTGGCGCACGCGCTCTCGTGTGATCCCGAGCTCGCGGCCGATCTGCTCGAGCGACTTCGGATCGGGGTCGCCGTCCATGCCGTAGCGGAGCTTGATCACCTGCTTCTCGCGACCGGGAAGCTTCTCGATCGCGCGATGGAGCGCCTGCTCGCTCAGCCCGAGGACGACCTCTTCCTCGACGTCGCCCCCTTCGTGCGCGACGAGCTCGCCGAACGACGTGTCGCTCTCGTTGCCGAGCGGCTTGTCCAGCGATGCGACCGTGCGCGCGGCGTGCCGCACTTCGCGCACGTGCTTGGCCGCGAGCCCGGCCTTCTTCGCGACTTCGTCGTCGGTCGGCGCACGCTCGAGCTGCAGCGTCAACTCGCGCTCCGCGCGCGCGATCTTCTGCTCGCGCTCGACGATGTGCACGGGAATGCGGATCGTGCGCGACTTGTTCGCGACGCCGCGCTGCACCGCCTGGCGGATCCACCACGTCGCGTATGTCGAGAACTTGTAGCCGCGGCGCCAGTCGAACTTCTCCACCGCGCGGATGAGCCCGATGATCCCCTCCTGGATGAGGTCGAGCAGCGAGAGTCCGTGCCCCTGGTACTTCTTCGCGATCGACACGACGAGGCGAAGGTTCGAGTTGATCATCCGGTCCTTCGCGCGCTGGTCGCCGCGCTCGATCGCCTTCGCGAGCTCGACCTCCTCCGCCGCCGTCAGCAGCGGGTAGCGGCCCGCCTCGTTGAGGAAGAGCTGCAGCGAATCGGTCGTCATCGCCGCGACGTCGTCGTTCGCGTAGTGCGTGTCCTGCTCCTCCGCGTCGGGGATCGCGCAGTCGTCGAGCAGGTCGATGCCGCGCTGCTCGAGGCGCTCGTGGAGGTCGGCGAGCTCCACGTCGTCGAGCTCGAGGTCGGCGACGACGTCGTTGAACGCCGACAAGTTGACGCAGCCCTGTTCCTCCCCGTGCTCGAGCAGGGCCTTCAGCTGATCCTGGCTCATGCCCCTCCCATCCCCACAGGATGAAAGCCTCTAACCCCTGGGTAGACTCTTCCCCGTGCACGGCCCGGATACGGTCTGGGAGCTCGTCTTCCTGATGGTGATCCTGAAGATCCCCATCGTGTATCTCTGCAGCGTCGTCTACTACGCCATCAAGGCCGAGCCGCGCGAGGAGGAAGGCGCCGCCGTCACCGCGCGGATCGGGCCACCGGAGGACTCGGGGCCCGACTGGCGCCGCCGTTCGCGGATCCGCCCGCGCCGTCCGCACGGCGGCCCGGCCCGCACGTACCCCCGCACGGCCAGGGCCGCGCGCACGTACGCTGAACGGCGATGAGCACGGAGCCTTTCAGCGCCGTCGAGCAACCGGCAAGCGAGAACAGCCAGGTCGACGTCATCGCCGGCTGGCTCGCCTCGCTCGCCATCTTCGCCAGCCTCATCTCGCTTGCGTGGCATCCGATCCGCCTGCTCGCTCCGGCGATGCTGCTCGCGCTGATCAGCGCCGGGATGGCCGGCCGCGGGAAGCGTCTCCCGCTCGCCGCAGTGCTCACCGTCGCCGTCTGCTTCTTCCTCGGGATGATGATCACCGTCATCACCGGGCGCGCGCTCTGGTAGCCCACGGCGTCGCTTGCGATGCCGATCAAAGGGCATGACGGCTTTGCCGGTATGCCCGCTTCCAGCGCGGCTGCTACAACGAGACAGATGGACGGCCTGAACACCGGCTATGCGGCCCTGCTGCTCGAGCAGTACCTCGACAATCCCACCGCGGTCCCGCCCGAGTGGCGCGCGCTGTTCGAGAGCGCGCCGGCGGAAGAGCTACTCGAGGCCCAGCCGGGCCTCGCGAAGCTCGTCGAGCGGCTCGGCGGCAACGGGCACACCGCCGCGCCCGTCGAGGCCCCGGCCGTCGTCCGCGAGGTCCAGGTCGTCGACGACGAGCTGCTCGGCGGCGTCGGCGCTGCGATGTCGCTCATCAAGGCGCTCCGTATGCACGGCCATCTCGCCGCGCATCTCGACCCGCTCGGCTCCGAGCCGCCCGGCGATCCGGCGCTCGAGCCGGAGCGCCTCATTCCGAAGCTGACCCCCGAGCTGCAGGCGCGCATCCCCACCTCGGTCCTCCGGCTCTCGCATCTCGGCGACACGCTCGCCGACGCATTGCCGCGCCTGCGCGCGACGTACTGCGGAACGCTCGCGTACGAGATCGAGCACATCTCCGACCACGAGGAGCGCGTGTGGCTGCGCCAGGCGATCGAGTCGGGCCGCTACCGGCAACCGCTCGACACGGAAGAGCGCAAGGCGCTGCTCGCGCGCCTCTCGCGCGTGGAGGGGATGGAGCACTACCTGCGCCGCGCGTTCCTCGGCCAGAAGCAGTTCTCGCTCGAGGGGCTCGATGTGATGGTGCCGATGCTGGACGAGGCGATCGAAGAGGCGTCCACCGCCGGCGCGCACGAGGTCGTGATCGGCATGGCGCACCGCGGACGCCTGAACGTGCTCGCGCACGTCGTCGGCCGTCCGTACGACGTCATCCTGCGCGAGTTCGAAGGCGAGCGGACGATCGACGCCGTCGTATCGAGCGAAGAGGGGGGAACCGGCGACGTCAAGTACCACCTCGGCGCCGAAGGGCAGCGCAAGACCGAGGCCGGCGAGATCACGGTGACGCTCGCGGCGAACCCGAGCCACCTCGAGGCGGTCGATCCCGTCGTCGAGGGTCGTGCGCGCGCGGAGCAGACCGACCGCTCGACGCGCGACGGCTACCACGACCCGACGATCGCACTGCCGATCCTCATCCACGGCGACGCCGCGTTCAGCGGCCAGGGCGAGGTGGCGGAGACGCTCAATTTGCAGGCGCTCGACGGGTACTCGACCGGAGGGACGCTGCACCTGATCACGAACAACCAGGTCGGCTTCACCACCGATCCCGAGGACGGGCGCTCGACGCGTTACTCGAGCGACCTGGCGAAGGGCTTCGACGTCCCGATCATCCACGTCAACGCCGACGATCCCGAGGCGGCGATCTCTGCCATTCGCCTCGCGCTCGCGTATCGCTGGCGCTTCGGCCACGACGTCGTGGTCGACCTCGTCGGCTATCGCCGCTTCGGGCACAACGAGCAGGACGAGCCGGCGTACACGCAGCCGTTGCTCGCCGCCGCGATCGCGGACCATCCCACCGTATGCGATCAGTTCGCCGCGCGGCTCGTCGAGCAAGGCGTCATCAGCGAGCACGAGGCGAGCCGGCAGGTGGCCGAGGTGCAGGCCGAGCTGAAGGCCGCCCACGAGCAGCTGAAGCGCACGTTCGGCGTCGAGCCCGAGGTGACGCCCGTCGAGCATCGCCTGCCAGCCGGGAGCGGCGTGACCGTGCACACCGCCGTTCCGGCCGACCGACTGCGCGACCTGAACGAGCAGCTGCTGCGCGCCCCCGAGTGGTTCACGCCGCACCCGAAGCTCATGAAGCAGCTGGAGCGCCGCCGGGACGCACTGAACGACGGCGGCATCGACTGGGGACAGGCGGAGGCGCTCGCATTCGCATCGCTCCTCGTCGACGGGATCCCCGTCCGCATCACCGGGCAGGACACGGAGCGCGGCACGTTCGCGCACCGGCACGCCGTCCTCCACGACGTGCACACCGGCGCGACGTACACGCCCATGCAGCATCTGGACGACGCGGTCGCATCCTTCGAGATCCACAACTCGCCGCTGTCGGAGTACGCGTGCGTCGGCTTCGAGTACGGCTATTCGGCCGCCGCGCCGGAAGCACTCGTCCTGTGGGAGGCGCAGTTCGGCGACTTCGTCAACGGCGCGCAGATTGTCGTCGACCAGTTCATCTCCGCCGGCCTCTCGAAGTGGGGCGAGACGTCACGCCTGACGCTGTTGCTCCCGCACGGCTACGAAGGCAACGGGCCCGAGCATTCGAGCGCGAGGCTCGAGCGGTTCCTGCAGCTCGCGGCGCAGGAGAACATCCGCATCGCCAACTGCACGACGTCGGCGCAGTACTTCCACCTCGTACGGCGGCAGGCGCTCGACGCGACTGCGCGCCCGCTCGTCGTGATGACGCCGAAGGGGCTCCTGCGGTTGAAGCAGGCGTCGTCCACGCTCGCGGATCTCTCGGATGGCTCGTTCCAGCCGCTGCTCGACGATCCCGGTGCCGATCACGAGCGGACGACGCGGCTCGTGCTCTGCTCGGGGAAGGTCTACTACGACATCGTCGGCCACGAGCGGCGCGGCGAGGCGGAGGGCGTCGCCGTCGCGCGGCTCGAGCAGCTCTATCCGTTCCCGGTGCCGCAAGCGGCCGAGCTGCTGCGCGGCTACCCGAACCTCCACGAGCTCGTGTGGGTGCAGGAGGAGCCGCAGAACATGGGTCCCTTCCGCGCCATCCGGCATCGCCTTGAAGAGGCGAAGCCGGACGACGTGCCGCTCATCTACGTCGGCCGTCCCTGGCGGGCGAGCCCGAGCGAGGGCTATCCGACGGCGCATCTGCGCGAGCAGGACCGCATCGTGCGCGCCGCCCTCGGCGTCAACTAATTAGCGGCGCTTGCGGCGGAGCTCACTGGCCTTGGCCATGACCGTGGGCCCATGGCGGCGGGCCATTGCCATGACCTGTCGGCGCTGGGCCGGGGTCAGGCGTTTCCACAGGTCGAACAGGGCCACCGTTACCGCTATCGGTCCCGGACGGAGCTTGCTGCGCAGGCGGCCCATCGCCTGATCCTAGTGGCGGCGGCGCCTGCGGCGCTTGCAGCTGGTCGTCTTGCCCATGGCCGTGTCCGTGGTGACCGTCGTAGCCGTGCGTCGCCGGCGGCGCCGCGAGGATCGGCGCCGGTGTCGTCGGCGTGGGGGTTGGCGTCGGCCCCTGAGCTGTTGGCGCCGGCGTCGGCTCGGCCGCGGCGACCGCGCGCGTCGACGGCGGTGCGGGAGCCGGCGCGGGCGGGATCCGCACGGGCGCGGCAGACGCAGCCATCTCCGGCGCAGGGGCCGCTACCGGGGCGGCAGGCGGCGGAGTGACGTGCTTGATGACGATCGGCTTCGGCTGCACGGGCACGGGAGTGGGAGCAGGGAGGCGATGGACAACCGGCGCGACGACCACCGGCCTCACCGTCCGCACCGAAAGGCGGAAATGGAGCTGCCCCGGGACCGGCAGCGCCGGCGCCTGCACGATCGCGGGCTGGGACGCGCTCGGTAAAACCGTGAACGGCGGCGTTTGGACGCCTGCCGGACCGGCGAAGAGCCGCGGGAATGCAGCGGCGCCCGCCACCGCACCGGCGAGCAACAATCCTGCCACGACCCCTCTCGTGATAGCACTCATGGTTCCGACCCCAGATGCCGACAGCATCACTCGAACGAGGTATCGGCAGGTCGGGACGAGGGCTTGAATTTCTCCGGGAGGCGGCTTTGGGCAGCTTCAAATTCAAGCTCGCGGTCTATTTCTTCCTCCTGACGCTCGTGCCCGTCGGCGCGGCCGTCTGGGGCTTCGCCGCCGCGTCGGCCCAGAGCGAGGGCCGCCGGGTGGACACGCGGCTGCAGGCCGACCTCCGCGTCGCGCTCGCCGCCTACCAGGAGCGGGCGGACGCCGCGCAGACCGCCGCCGCACGGCTCGCGCGCAACCGGACGTTCCAGGTCGCGCTCCAGCGCCACGACAGCGCGGCGATCGCGGCGATGCTGCAGACGCGCCCGAATCTCTCCGTGCGTGCCGGGACGTTCCGCGTCGGCCGGACGCCCGCGGTCGCCGTCCACCGCGAGGCCGACGTGATCACGAGCAAGGGGCTCGCGGGCATCGTCGTCGCGTCGGTGCCGCTCGACGTCGCGTTCGTCGCCGATCTCCATCGTCATGCCGGCATCGCGAACCCCGACCGGCTTGCACTGCTCGAGGGCGACCGCATCCTCGCTGCCAGCCCGCCGCTGAACGGGATGATCTCTCTCACCGCAGGTCGTATCGAGGTCGTGCGCGTCGCCGGGACGCGCTACCGCACGCTCGTCGCGCCGCCTCTTCCGGGCGTCTCGCTCGCCGTGCTCACGCCGCAGTCCGCAGTCGACTCGGCGGACGCGGCGTCGCGTGACCGGCTGCTGCTCGCGCTCCTCGGCGCGGCCGTCCTCGTCGCCGTCGTCGCGTTCCTCGAAGGACGCTCGATCGTGCGCACCCTGCGCGGGCTCGCAGACCAGGCGCGTGCGATCGCGCAGGGACGCCTCGCGCAGCGCGTTCCCGTCAAGGGCAGGGACGAGCTCGCGACGCTCGGCCGCTCGTTCAACGATATGGCCGACCAGTTGCAGGCACGGCTCACGGAGCTGGACGCGGAACGGGGGCGCCTGCGCATCGCCATCTCGCGCTTCGGCGAGGCGCTCGCGACGAACGACGTCGAGCAGCTGCTGCACGTCGTCGTCGAGACCGCGGTCGAGGCGACGGGCGCCGCCGGTGCGACCATTCAGAGCGGCGGCCTCGCGGCCGCTGCGGGGAATCACCACGCGAGGGGCGAGCGGCTCGAGCATCCGCTCGCCGTGGGCAACGAGCGTCTCGGAACGCTCGTCCTCATCGGGTCGTTCGATGCGGAGGAGCGGATGACGGCGGCGTCGATCGCGGCCCATGCCGCGGTCGCGCTCGAGAATGCGCGGCTGCACGCGGTCGTCGAACGGCAGGCCCTCGTCGACGGACTGACCAGCATCGCCAACAGACGCGGATGCGAGGACGCGCTCGCCCACGAGATCGCGCGCGCCGGCCGCATGAGCACGCCGTTCACGCTCGTCGTCGCCGACCTCGACGACTTCAAGCGGATCAACGACGTCCACGGCCACGAGGCGGGCGACGACGTCCTCCGGGAGTTCGCCTCGGTGCTCCGGCTCACGCTCCGCGAGTCCGACCTCCCGGGCCGGTGGGGCGGGGAGGAGTTCGTCCTCCTCCTCCCGGGCACCGACGCCGAGGGCGGCGTCCAACTCGCCGAGCGCGTCCGGGGAGTCCTCCGGGAGCGGTCGTTCCACGGCCGGGATGGGGCCGTTTTCGGCGTAACGGCGAGCTTCGGCGTGGCTCAACTGCGGCCCGGAGACGGGGCAAGGAGGCTCTTCGGGGAGGCCGATCGGGCCCTGTACCAGGCGAAGAGGCTTGGGAAGGATCGGGTCGAATGGAACGCCAGAAGCCGGAGCCTTTAGTAGTCTCGGGCCGGAAACCAGCCTGAAAACGGGTTAGACTCCCCTCGGAGGGGCCCCAAACGGGAGGAAACGAATGCCGGTTGAGACGCCGTCGTACTTCGCGCAAGTCATCAAAGATCATCTGGAGTTGAAGGAGCGGAACTCCTCGCTCGACCCCCAGATGCCGATCGACCGCTACAAGGCGGATGATCCGTTCCAGAACCATCCGCTGTTCAAGACCGAAGAGCAGGCGCGCCTCGAGGAGACGATGGATGGCGAGCCCGCCTTCGTCGCTGCGGAGAGCTTGCCGTGGCCCGGCGAAGCGACCGTGGAGAACACGGCTGCGGCCGATGTCGACGACTCCGAGTCCAACGGCTTCTGGGCTGTCGATCGCGCACGCGACTTCGACTGGGGCGACTAGCCTTTCTGCGCGCCGCAGGCGCGCCGTGAATCGGGTACCTGGTTCCGCCCGCAGGGCGGTACCAGGTACTGGCCTTTCCTAGCGTTTCTGGAGCGCTTCCGCCACGAGGCGGAGGTCCGCGACGAACCGCTTCATCTCCGCGTGCCGGTCCTTGTCGCCGCGCTGGCGGAGGATCGCGCTCGGATGGATCGTCGCCGTCACGAAGTCGGCGATGTCCGAGTCGACCCACGTGCCTCGCTGTTTGGTCACGCGGAAATCGCGGCCGAGGAGGGCTTGCGCGGCGGTTGCGCCGAGGCAGACGAGGATCTTCGGCTGCACGACCTCGAGCTCGCCGTCGAGCCACGGCCTGCACGCGGCGATCTCCGACCACGACGGCTTCGCGTGGATCCGTCGCTTCCCGCGCGCTTCCCACTTGAAGTGCTTCACCGCGTTCGTGACGTAGGCGGCATCCCGGTCGATGCCGGCCTCGGCCAGCGCCTCGTCGAACAGACGTCCCGCCGGCCCGACGAACGGCCGACCCGCTTCGTCCTCCTGGTCGCCCGGCTGCTCGCCGACGAACATCACCGTGGCGCCGGGCTCGCCTTCGCCGAACACCGTCTGCGTCGCGTTCTCCCACAACGGGCACGCGCGGCAGCGGGCGGCGGCTTCCCGGAGCTCCTCGAGGCTCTCCATATCGAGCCGGTACCCGGCGGCGGTTCCCTCAACCGGGGGAGGCCTATCGATCGGAAGCCGACGATTGTACGCAGGTCGATCCCCGACGAGGAGGCTATCGTCCTGCGGCTGGCCGCACCCGCACGCAAGGACGCGCAGTGGTAGCGCGTCCGGAAGCCCGGCGACTCGAGTTGCTCCCCGAGCGGGGGGCTCCGATAGGCGCGCCCGAGCTCGAGATCGTCGAGTCGTACCGTCGGCTGGCCGACGTCTTCCACGAGGTGCTCGCCGAGCAGAGCCTCGACGCGCTCCTCGAGCGCATCGCCGACACGCTCGCCGACCTCGTCCCGCATGAGTCGATGACGATCTACGAGGCGGACGAGTCGCAGGGGATCCTCAACCCGGTGCTCGCCCGGCACGACTGGGCGGAGCAGGTGATGCGCAAGCGCGTGCGCTTCGACGAGGGCGTGACCGGCTGGGCGGCCCGCCGCCGCGAGCCGGTGCTTCTCAACCAGGCGCACCTCGACCCGCGCGTCCGCACGATTCCCGGCACGCCGCTCGAGCCCGAGGCGCTCATCTCCATCCCGCTCGTCGCGCGTGCGCAGATCAAGGGTGTCTTCAACCTCTATCGCTCCGGTGTGGACGTGACGTTCACCGACGACGAGTTCGAGCTCGCCAAGCGCTTCGCGGATGCGGCGGCGCTCGCGCTCGACAACGCGCAGATCCGGGCGCGGCTCGAGTATCAGGCGCAGACCGACTCGCTCACCGGCCTCTTCAACCACCGCAGCTTCCACGAGCGCCTGCGGTACGCGATCCATGAGGCGAGCCGCACGCACCGGCCCGTCGCCGTCCTGATGATGGACATCGACGACTTCAAGCGCGTCAACGACGTGCACGGCCACGGCGTCGGCGACGAGCTGCTGCGACTCCTGGCCGACACCGTGCGCGGCGCCGTCCGGCCGGACGACGTCGTGTGCCGCCTGGGCGGCGAGGAGTTCGGCGTCATCATGGGCTCCTGCGACGGCACGGATGCGACGCACGTCGCTGCCCGCATCGTCGAGCGCCTCGGCGAGCTCGATCCGCCCGGCGTCGGCAAGGTGACGATCTCGGTCGGCCTCGCGCTCGGCCCGGAGCACGCGATGAATCCGCGCGAGCTCGCTGCGTGCGCCGAGGCGGCGATGATGACGGCGAAAGCGCAGGGCAAGAACCGCGTCGTCCTCTATCAGGAGGACGCGGTCGAGCGGCCCGACATGCCCGTGCCGCTCCGCGACGTCCGCTCGCTCGCGCACATGAAGATGCTGCAGAGCCTCACCGGGAAGCTCAACCGGCTGACCGACGTGCGCAAGATCGGCGACGAGATCACGTCGGAGCTGCGCTCGCTCATCGATTACCACAACTGCCGCGTGTTCGTCGTCGACGGGGACGTCCTCGTCCCGGTCGCGTTCCGCGGCGCGCTCGGTGCGAACACCGGGGCGCTGCCGCTCGAGCTGCTGCGCATCCGCATCGGCGTCGGTGTCACCGGACAGTGCGCCGAGCGTGGAGAGTCTTTGCTGATCGGCGATGCCGCCAATTGCGAGTTCGGGCATCGCATCGAAGGAACGCCGGTGATCGAGGAGTCGCTCGTTGCTGTCCCGCTTCGCTACGGCTCTCGTGTCGCCGGCGTTATCGTCGTGTCGAAGCTCGGCCTCGACCAGTTCGACGAGGACGACGTGCGCCTGCTCGAGGTGCTCGCCGGCCACGCCGCGGTCGCGGTCGAGAACGCGCGCCTGTACGACTCGGCGCGCCGCGAGGCGGAGAGTGCGACCGCGCTGCTCGAGTTCAGCCGCGAGCTGGCGTCGTCGTCGAGCCTCGACCACATCCTCCAGCGCGTCGTCGAGCTCACCTCGGGGCTGCTCGGCTCGCCGCGGACGTCGATCTGGCTCGAGGACGACGACGGATGGGTCGTGCCGCGCGCGTTCTTCGGGCACACGCCCGCCGAGCGCGAGAACGTCTCGGCTCGACGGTACAACGCGCGCACGTCCGCGAGGATCGGCGGCGCGGAGCCGTTCGTCATGACGCCGCGCGAGATCGCCGGCGTCGTCGACGACCCGCTCGACCCCGCCGCGTCGTACGCGATCGCACCGCTCGACGTCGAGGGGCGGGTCGCGTTCATCGTCGCGGCGCTTCCGGACGAGGAGCTGTACGGGAATCGCGAACTGCGGCTGTTCGGCGGCCTCGCGCACCAGGCGAAGCTCGCGATCGCGAACGCGAGCAACTACGAAGGGCTCGAGCGCACGTTCGTGACGACGGTGGAGGCGCTCGCGAACGCCCTCGAGGCGAACGACGAGTACACCTCGATGCATGCCCGCTGGATCTCCGACCTCTCGCTGCGCGTCGGCCGCGAGCTCGGGCTCGGCGACGCCGCGCTGAAGCGCCTCGAGCTCGGCGCGCTGCTGCACGACATCGGCAAGATCGGCGTTCCGAGCACGATCCTCTCGAAGCCCGGCCGGCTCAGCTCCAACGAGCGCGCCGTCATCGAGATGCATCCCGTTCTCGGCGAGAAGATCATCGCGCCGATCGATCGCCTGCAGGAAGTCCGCCACATCGTTCGCCATTGCCACGAGCGCTGGGACGGGCGTGGCTACCCCGACGGCCTGGCGGGCGAGGACATCCCGCTCGAGGCCCGGATCATCTTCGTCTGCGACGCGTACCACGCGATGACGACCGACCGGCCCTATCGCCGGAAGCTCAGCCATCCCGAAGCCGTTCGTCGCCTGCGTGAAGGCGCGGGATCGCAGTTCGACCCACGTGTCGTCGAGACGTGCCTCGACGTGCTCGAGCGCGAACGCGCTTAAGCCGCTTCGAGCGCGTGGGCGAGCCGACGGAAGGGACCGTCCTCCGCGAGTAGCTGTTCTTCCGCACCACGCTGCGCGACCTGCCCGCGCTCGACCACGACGATCTCGTCCGCGCGCCGAACGGTGGATAGCCGGTGCGCGATGATGATCGAGGTGCGCCCGGCGAGCAGCCGGTCGAGCGCACGCTCGATCAGCACCTCGGTCGGCCGGTCGATGTTCGACGTCGCCTCGTCGAGGATGAGGATCCGCGGGTCTGCGAGCAGTGCACGCGCGATCGAGATGAGCTGGCGCTCCCCTGAGGACAGGCCCGACCCGCCCTCGCGCACCGCATGGTCGAGGCCGCCCGAGAGGCGCGCCGCGACGCGGTCGACGCCGACGGCGGCGGCGACCGAGGCTACTTCCTCGTCCGTCGCGTCCGGCTTCG
>DASYFU010000243.1:0-1874 GCA_036498225.1 Gaiellaceae bacterium
ATACTTACCGCACAGGGCTACGAGAAGCTGAGGCTGGAGATCGAGCATCTCCAGACCGATAAGCGACGCGAGGTAGCCGAGCGCATTCGTATCGCCCGCGAGTTCGGCGACATCGCCGAGAACGCCGAATACGACACGGCCAAGAACGACCAGGCCCATCTCGAGGCACGCATCGCGATGCTCGAGGAGCGGCTCGCCAACGCGCGCGTCGTGACGAAGAAGGAGATCAAGTCGGGCGAGGTCTCGATCGGGACGAAGGTTCGCCTGCGTGACGTCAAGGCCGGCAAGACCGTCGAGTACCACATCGTCGGGTCGGCCGAGGCCGATCCGTCCGCGAACAAGCTCTCGAACGAGTCTCCGGTCGGCAAGGCGATCATGGGCCGCAAGAAGGGCGAGACGGTCGAGGTCGCCGCGCCGCGCGGGAAGATGACGTTCAAGATCATGGACATCAAAGCTGCGTAAGCAGCTCCGGCTCTAGACTCGCGCGGATGACCGCGCCGAAGCATTTCCGCGACCGCGACGAGATTGCGGCCGTTCGCGTCGAGACCCAGCCCCTCGAGAACGGCGCCGCGGCGTCGACGACGCGCCGTCTCGCCGGGCGGGTGCTCGGCCGGCGCGACATGGGGAAGCTCGTCTTCCTCGACCTCGTCGACCGCTCCGGGCGCATCCAGCTCCTCTGTCACACCGAGAAGACCGGCGACGTCGACGTCCACCTCGGCGACATCGTCGGCGTGACCGGATCGCCCTCGAAGTCGAAGCGCGGCGAGCCGTCGCTCGACGTCGACTCCATCGAGATCCTCGCGCATATCAGCACGCCGCTCCCCGACACGTTCCACGGCGTCACCGACGTGGAGGCGCGCTACCGGCGCCGCTACCTCGACCTGCTCATGAACGAGGAGTCGCGGCGCGACGCGATCCTCCGCGCGCGCATGGTCACCGCGATTCGCGCGTATCTCGACGGCGCGGGATTCATCGAGGTCGAGACGCCGATCCTGCAGCCGCGCTACGGCGGCGGCTTCGCCGAGCCGTTCGTGACGCACTCGAACCTGCTCGACCAGGATCTCTATCTCCGGATCGCCGACGAGCTCTATCTCAAGCGGCTCATCGTCGGCGGCCTCGAGAAGGTGTACGAGTTGTCCAAGGACTTTCGCAACGAGAGCTACTCGTACAAGCACTCGCCCGAGTTCACGCAGGTCGAGTGGTACGAGGCGTACGCGGACTACACCGACACGATGGAGCGCGCGGAGACGCTCGTCGAACAGGCGGCTCTCGCGACGATCGGCGGGACGAAGACGACGTTCCGCGGTCACGACATCGATGTGGCGAAGCCGTGGGCCCGGGTGAAGTTCGTCGAGGCGCTCGAGTCGCACGGTGTCTGGTCGCGCGACGAGGCCGAGCTGCGCGCCAAGCTGACGCAAGAGGGCGTCGACATCTCACGCGACAAGACGTGGTCGCAGCTCGTCGACCACGCATACTCGCACTTCGTCGAGCCCGAGCTGATCCAGCCGACGATCGTGTACGACTGGCCGATCGAGCTCTCGCCCTTCGCGCGCACGACCGACTACGACGACTCGCTCGTCGAGCGCTTCGAGTCGGTTGTCGGCGGGATGGAGTTCTCGAACGCGTTCAGCGAGTTGAACGACAGCGAGGAGCAGGCGCGGCGCTTCGCCGCGCAGGCGGGCGAGCGGGAGGCCGGCGACGCCGAAGCCGAGCCGGGCGATCCCGACTACGTCGAGGCGATGTCGTACGGCATGGCGCCGAACAGCGGTATCGGCATCGGCATCGACCGGCTGTCGATGGTGCTGCTCGGCAGGGACGCCATTCGCGACGTCATCCTCTTCCCGCTGTTGCGCGAGAAGGATTAGGCGACGACG
>DASYFU010000244.1:0-2148 GCA_036498225.1 Gaiellaceae bacterium
ATTCGGCGGGTACTGCTCGACGCTCGAGGGCCTCCCCGGCGCGACCGAGCGGCTCGGCTCGACGATCGGCCAGCTCGGCGAGACCTGGCTGACGCCCAACGTCGGCTACAAGATCCACGCGAGCTGCGCCGCGAACCACTCGACGCTGGACGTCGTGCGGCGCCTTCGTGACGAGAACGGGTTGACGCTCGACGCAGTCGCCTCCGTCCGCGTGACCGCCTCCCATCACACGGTCGTCCATTGCGGCTGGCCGTACGTGCCGGGCGACATCGTCAACGCGCAGATGAGCCTGCGTTACGGTGTCGCCGCCATGATCGCCACAGGCAGCGCGTTCGTCGATCAGTTCACGCCCGAGCGTGTGCACGATCGCGAGCTCGTCGATCTCGCCGCCCGCGTCGACGTCGTCGCCGACGAGTCGATCGACGCTCTCGGCTCCGACCATCGCCACATCACCTCGGTTGAGATCGTCCTGCAGGACGGGACGGTGCTGACCGGTGGCGCGAAACACCGCATCGGCAGTCAGTTCGAGCCGGTCGGGCGAACCGAGATCGTCGACAAGTTCCGGCTCTTGACCGATCCGCTCACCGGCATCGACGCCGACGGCATTCTCGACGCCGTCGTCGACCTCGAGACGCTGACCGACACGAGTGATCTCTCCCGCCTCCTGGCCGTCTCGATCGGAGGCGCGGCGTAATGGCGCCCAACGGATCCTCCTCGAGCAGGGCTTCGCTGCCCACTGCGGTCTCAGGTGCGCAGACGCTGCTTCGGGGCCTCGACATCCTCGAGGCGTTCATCAACGAGGGAAGCTCGTTGACGCTGGCCGAGGTCAGCCGAAGCGTCGGTCTGACGACGCCGACGACGCATCGCTTGCTCAAGGCGCTCGCGATGCGCGGGATGGTCGTCGACGACGGCAACCGCCACTACAGCCTCGGGCCCGCCGTCATGCGCCTCGCGCTCGCGATCATGAACCGACGGAACGACCTGATCGCCGTCGGCGGCCCGACCCTCGAGCGGCTCCGCATTCTGACCGGCGAGACCGTCAGCTTGCACACGATTCTCGGCGAGGAGCGCGTCTGCATCGTCGAGCTTGTGAGCCCCGAGCCCATCCGGATGGAATCCGGTGTCGGCCACGTGCATCCGCTCTTCGCGGGCGCCGCGGGCAAGGTCCTGATCGCATGGAACGAGACGCTCGTCGAACGGCTTCCGGCGCAATTGCCGCGCATCGGGCCGAGCACGATCTCCACGCGCGCCGAGCTCGAGGTCGACCTCGCCGACGTGCGCAAGCGCGGCTATGCGACGAGCAACAACGAGGTCGTCGCCGGCGCGTCGTCCCTAGCGGTGCCGGTGTTCGACAGTGGCGGCGCGGTCGCTGCTGCGATCAACATCGCCGGTCCGACCGACCGGTGGAATGACGCAAGGATCGCGAAGCATGCGCCGGCCGTGCTCGCGGAGGCACAGCGGCTCATGCAGCTGCTCGCGTCCTCGGGCGCGCCCGCAGTGTCAGCCGGACTCTCCTAGCCGACAACCGCAGCGTGTCGCTCCGGACCAGGCTCGCCAGTCAGCCGCCGGGATACCGCATCCCGATCGGACGCGTGCTCGCGATCTACTCCGGGCTGATGCTCGTCAACTTCCTCAGCTCGACGGACCAGACGATCGTCACGACGGCGCTCCCGCACGTCGTTGCCGACATCGGCGGCTTCACCGAGTATTCGTGGGTCTTCACCGCGTACGTGCTCGCGTCGACGGTCGCGATCCCGTTGTACGGGAAGCTCGGCGACGTCTACGGCAAGCGGCCGATGCTCCTCGCGTCCGTCTCGATCTTCCTCGTCGGCTCGATGCTCTGCGGCGTTGCCCGCTCAATGCCCGAGCTCGTCGCGTTCCGCGCCGTGCAGGGAATCGGCGCCGGAGGGCTCGTTCCGCTTTCGCTGGCGACCATCGCCTCGATGGTGCCGCTGCGCGACCGCGGTCGCTACCAAGCGTTCACCGTCACCGCATTCGCGGGCGGCGCCGGCGTCGGCCCGCTGCTCGGTGGCCTGATCGTCGATCACGCGTCGTGGCGGTGGATCTTCTACGTCAACGCGCCGTTCGGCCTGCTCGCGCTCACGATCGTCTTCCTGATGATGAAGAATCCGGCGCGCCGCGAGCAGC
>DASYFU010000245.1:0-2196 GCA_036498225.1 Gaiellaceae bacterium
CGCCCTGCGAGAGCACGACCCACGGGACGTCCAGGGCTGCATCGATCTCGCGCGCGCGCCGCGTGATCTCGTCCGGGTCGCCGCGGCCGTAGAGCGGTACCTGACACTTGTAGAGCGACGGCCGCGTCGCGCCGAGCTCGCGTGCAGCCCCGACGATCGCGTCCTCGCGTGCGTCCTCGGGCACGCGCACGACCGGCTCGAGCACCGACAGCAGCTCGTGCTCGGCCGCGAGCTCGACGAACCGCCTCGACATCGCGACACGCTCCGCACGCCGGTCGTCGTCCCGCCAGATCACGAGCAACTTCAGGGCGACCACGCCCGGTACCGGCTCGACGTCCTCCTCGAGCGCGGTGTCCTCGACGATCTGCCCGGGCTCCTGCGTGAGCGCGTCGACGGCGAGGATCAACCCGTGCGGCACGAGTGGTGCCACGGCGTCGACATGGCCGCCGTCGACGAGGAAGCCGGAGGCGTACGGCGAGAGCTCGCGGGCGACGGCGACCTTGAAGTCCGCCATCCGCGCGTCGGTTGCATCGTGGCCGTGGTCCTGCAGCATGGTGCGCAGCGACTCGCGCTGATCCATCGCGACCATGACGAACGTGCCGTTCTCACGCGCGAGCGCATCGAGGGTGATCACGGCAACGCCTCGCGATCGACCCAGATCTCGGCGTCGTCGTGCTCGTGCACGATGCTCGCGGGCCAGGACGGGTCGAAGGAGTCGAGCGCGAGCAGCCGCTCGGTCGCCGCACGCTTGCCGGCGCCGTGCAGGACGAGTCGCAACGCGCGCGCACCCGCGATCGTGCCGAGCCCGACCGAGACGCCGTGTGTCGGCACCTCGTCGACCGACGCGAAGTCGGGAAACGTCGCGAGGTTGTCGCGGCGCGTCGTCTCGGCGAGGGCGACGACCGAGGTGCGCGCGTCGCGTCCCGAGCCCGGCGGCACGAAGGCGACATGGCCGTCCGACGCGCCGGACGCGAGCAGGAAGAGATCGATGCCGCCGGCGGCGGCGATACGGTCGTCGTACCGAGCGGGATCGTCCGGGTCGGGCAGCCAGGCCTGGTCCTTGCGGAGCCCGAGCGGCTCGGCGAGCTCCCGCTGCGCGAAGCGGCGGCACGAGTAATGCGCACCTGCGGGCGCACCGAGGTACTCGTCCATCATCACGACGACGAGCCGCGAGAGATCGATGTCGCGCTCGGCGAGCGCACGGTACGTCGTGCGCAGGCTGCGGCCACCGGGACAGCCGAGAAGGAACGAGCCGCGCGACGCGTCGTACGCGTCGACGATCTCACCCGCGAGCGCATGCCCGAGCTCATCGGCGTCGGCGAAGGTACGCACGGTCGTCATGCGACGACGTCCGGCGTGAGACCGCGCGCGAAGGCCGCACGCAGCCGCACTTCTGCCTCGGCCGGAGCACCGGCGGCTTCGAGCGCCGCGAGCGCCGCGCCCAGGACGGGCGGCTCGGTGGCGACGACGGGTCGAGCGTGCGGCGCCCGCGCTGCGAGCCGCGCGACGATCTCCCGATGGAGCATTCCCTCGCCGCGATGCAGCAGGCCCCCGCCGAGCACGACGTCGGCCGTCCGGCCGAGCAGGTCGAGATCGCGGAGCGCGCGCCACGCGGCGAGCGCTACCTCTCCTGCGAGGCGGTCGACGAAGCTTCGGGCTGCGACGTCCCCGGCCTCGGCCGCCGCGAAGACACCGGGCGCGAGCTCGCCGAGGCGCTGGTGCGGCAGGCGGCCGTAATGCACGGCTTCGCCGACCGCGGCGACGGTCGGGAGCCCGAAGTGGCTCGTGACGAGTTCCGCGAGCACCGACGGCTCCGCACGTCCGTCCTCCGCGCGCGCGGCGTGGAACAGGACGTCGCGGCCGAGCATCTCGCTGCCGCCCCAGTCGCCCGTCTCCCAGCCGAGCGAGGGATAGCGCGCGGTGCGGCCGTCGGCGGCGCGGCCGACGCAGTTGAAGCCGCCGCCACAGATCACGGCGACCGCGTCACCGCTGTCGGTACCGGTGCGGAGCAACGCGAACGTGTCGTTGTCCACCGTCGCCTCGCGCACCCAGGTGCGGCCGATCGCTTCGACGAGCGCGTCGACGTCTGCGGGGATGTCGGCGCCGCACAGGAAGAAGGCGCCGTGCGCCGCCGGCTCGTCGAGCGCGCACGCGGCGAGAAACGCGATCGTGCGCGCGGCTGCCGGCGCTCCGCCT
>DASYFU010000246.1:0-5414 GCA_036498225.1 Gaiellaceae bacterium
GGTCGTGCGCGCGGTGCTCGGACTCCCGTTCGAGCTCGAGCCGTTCTACGCCTGGGCGGCCGAGCACGATGTGCTCGCGCCGGTCGTGTCGCGGCTCGCCGGCTTCCGGCCGTCGCTCGCGCCGGAGCCGTTCGAGATGCTCGTCGGCGCGATCACGTCGCAGCAGGTGTCGCTCTTCTCCGCGCTCGCGATCCGCAACCGCCTGATCGAGCGCTTCGGCGTCCGGGCGAAGGAGGCGTAGGCCTTCCCGACGCGCGAGCGGCTCGCCGCGGCGCGGGACGAGGAGCTCGTCGCCGTCGGCTTCTCCCGGCGCAAGGCGGCGTACGTCGTGGGGCTCGCGCGCTCGAATCTCGACCTGCACGCGCTCGCCGCGCTCCCGGACGACGACGTGCGCGAGCGGCTCGTCGCTGCGCGGCATCGGCGACTGGACGGCCGAGTGGTTCCTCGCGCGCCACCTCGGCCGCGCGAATGCGTGGCCCGCCGGAGATCTCGCGCTGCGGAAGGCGGTTGCCCCTCTGGACGTCGGTGCCGCACGCATACGCTTTCATCCGTTCGAGAACCTGTCCGCGCACTACCTCCTGCTGTCGAACCGCGTCCCGTGATCCGTCCAGCCACAGCCGACGACCAAGACCTGATCCGGGAGCTTTCCGCGGAGCTCGGGCGCGAGGTCCCGGACGAGCTCTGGCCGGGCCCCGAGCTTGCGCACGACGCCGTCCTCCTCGCCGACGACGACGGCATGGCCGCGCTCGTCCGCAAGAGCGAGCGCGCGTGGTTCCTCGACCTGCTTTACGTCCGGCCGTCCGCGCGCGGCCGTGGGCTCGGCACCGAGCTGCTGCGGTCCGCTGCGCAGCACGTGCGGGACGCGGGTGGGGACACCCTCGCGCTCGACGTGCTCGAGTCGAACGCGCGCGCACGGCGGCTCTACGACCGGCTCGGGTTCCGAACGGTCGAGCGTCTGCTCGCCGCCCCGGTCGACATCCTCGCGGGGGCGGCTTCCGGCCCGACGTTCGGCTTCGTGCACGTCCAGGGCGACGACGTCGAGAAGGTGCGGCGCGATGCGGCAAAGGTGCTGCTGCGCGCGGAGCCGGTCGTCGAGCTCGGCACCGGCTGGGTGCGCGTGCGCTCCGATGCGACCGACGCCGATCCCGAGAAGCTCAAGACCCTGGCGAAGGAGATGTCGTACACGAGCGCCGGCGTCGCGCTCGCCCTCGGCGTCGAGCAGGGCGCGGTCGTCCGGTACAACCTCTTCGATCGCGGCGCCGACGTCGACGAGTATCTCTCCGTCCCCGAGTACTACGGGCCGCTGCCGCCGGGCGACGTCTTCGCGATGGGGGCGAACGCGACGGTCGTCGCGCGCCTGACGGGGGCGGACCCGAAGCGCGTACGCGAGGTCGTGCGCACCGCGGCGACGCCGGCCGAGCTTCCGCCCGCGCAGGAGCTGTACGAGCAGATCGCGGCCGTCATGGGCGTCGCCTCGTGATCACGCTGTACGACGCGCCGCGCTGCCCGTACTGCGCGCGCGTGCGCATCGTCCTCGCCGAGAAGCGCATCGAGTTCGAGACGATCGAGGTCGATCTCGACGACCGGCCTGCGTGGATCTACGAGAAGAACTCGACCGGCCGCGTGCCCGTGGTCGAGGAGGACGGGTGGACGCTTCCCGAGTCGGCCGTGATCATGGAGTACCTCGAGGAGCGGTATCCGGAGCCTGCGCTGCTCGCGGCGGATCCCGCCGATCGCGCGCTGGCGCGACTGCGCATCTTCCGGCACGACGCGTTCACGACCCCGTACTACGCGCTGCGGCGCGGCGTGGACGGCGCCGACGTGCTGTTCGCGGAGCAGCTCGACCGGCTCGACGCGGAGCTCGAGGAGCGTCCGTGGCTCGGCGGTGCGGAGTACGGCCTCGCCGACATCGCGTACCTCCCATGGGTGCTGCGCGCGCGCGAGCGCATGGACGTGGCGCTCGACCAATATCCTGCGCTGAGCGAGTGGCTCACGCGGCTGCTCGAGCGTCCAGCCGTCGCCGAGGAGGCACATGTCGTCGCAGGTCTCTGAGCTTCCCGCCGTCGTCGACGCAGCATGGCTCGCCGCGCATCTCGGCGAGGACGACCTCGTGGTCGGCGACGTGCGCGGCCCGAACGCGCACATGCGCGGTCACATCCCCGGCTCGCGTCCGCTCGTGCTCGGCTCGCCCTCGCCGTCCGCGGACGCGGACTCGGTGAAGGAGCTCGCGCAGGAGATCGTCCTGCGCCTGCGCCGGCACGGCATCACGGGACGCGAGCGGCTCGTCCTCGTCGACCGCGGCGACGGCATCGGCGCGATGCCGGCTGCGCAGCTCGCGGAGCTCGCCGGGCATCCGCGCGTCTCGATCCTGCTCGGCGGCATGGCCCGGTGGGAGGGAGAGCTCGCGACGGGCCCCGTCGAGCTGACTCCGGTGCGCGACGCCGACCTCACGCCGAAGGTGCGTGCATTGCCGACGCGTGACGAGCTCGCGGCTCGACTCGACGATCCGGCGCTGACGATCCTCGACGTTCGCCGCGACGACGAGTACACGGGTCGCGGCGGGAGCGCGTGCGATCCGCGCCAGGGGCACATCCCCGGTGCGAAGCACGTGGAGGTCGGGACGTTGTTCGCAGAGCCCGGGCTGCCGGAGTCGCCGGAGCGGATCCGCGAGCTCGTCGGCTTGCCGGAAGGAGCCGAGATCGTCGCGTACTGCCACTCGGGCTCGCGCTCCGCGCTCGCGACGCTCGCGCTGCGCAGCGCCGGCTACGACGCGCGCAACTACGCCGGCTCGTGGCACGAGTGGTCGCGCCACGCCGAGCTCCCGCTCGAGCGTTAAGCAGCCCTTTCGAGCACGCGCTCGGCGGCGTCGAGGAACGCCGAGCACAGCGTGCGCCCGAGGTCGTTCCATGGGCCGATATGCGCCTGCGTCTCCGTGCGCAGTCCCTCCGGATCGGGCGGCGGATCCTCGAAGTCGGCGGTCCACCGATCGAGCTGCAACGCCGTCACCTCGGGATGGAACTGCACGCCCCAGCACGCCTCGCCGAGGCGGAACGCCTGCGTCGTGCGGCCGGTGCGCGCGAGCTCGACGGCGCCGTCCGGCACGTCGTACGAGTAGTGGTGCCACACGAGCCCGGGGAAGCGGCGCGGCATCGAGCCGAGGACGGGATCGGCGGTGCCGGCGTCGTTCAGCTCGACGTCGATCCAGCCGATCTCGGGCTCGTCGAGACGCCAGGCGCGCGATCCCGCCGCTCGCGCGAGCAGCTGCACCCCGAGGCACACACCGAGCGTCGGTCGCTCGTCGGCGATCAACCGCTCGAGCCACGCGATCTCCTCGGGCAGCCATGTGTGCTGCGCGTCCTGGTCGGGATGCATCGCGCCGCCGAACACCATGTACGCGTCGTACGCGTCGAGCGGGCGCGGCGGCTTCCGGTCCCAGGAGAAGCTCCACTCGTCCAGCGTGTGGCCGCTGCGCTCCACGACCGGCGCGAACAGCTCGGCGCGCGCCTCCGGCCCATGGACGACGGACAGAACCTTCATGCGAGAAGACTACGCAGCTCGACGGCGTTCGTCGCGGCCTGCGAGACGCGGGCGAGCGGGTTGCGCGGATCCTGGGCGGTCGCGTTGTTGTTGAAGAGCGCGAACGCCTGCTCGGACTCGCCGGCCAGCTCGCGCAGCGTCGGCACCCACTCGGCCAGCTCCTGCTCTGAGTACAGGTAGTCGAAGCGCTCCGCCGCCGAGCCGCCGCGCTTGTTCCACGTCCCCAGGTTCCTCCCGTGGAAGCGGACGTACGCGGTCTTCGAGGTCACCGCGGGAACCGTCGGGACGAGGTTCTTCGCGTCGTCGGACTTCGGCGCGTCGACGGTCACGTACGTCGCGCCGATGCGCTCGAGGAAGGAGAGCGTCTCCGCGCGGTTATCGTCATCGAGCCAGGAGCGATGGCGGAACTCGACGAGCATCTCGTCGCCACCGAGCTGCTCGCGCGCCCATTCGAGGTACTCGAACGACCGGTCGTTGAAGACGACGTACGACGGAAGCTGCAGGAGGATGCCGCCGAGCTTCCCCGCGCTCCGCAACGGGCCGAGCGCCTCGAGGAAACGGCGGAACACCTCGCCGCGAAGTTCCCGCGGCGGCCGGTCGACGCGCCCGCGTTCGTCGACGGGCATCTCGTCACGCAGATCCTCGGGAAGCACTTCCAGCTTCACGGGATGGCGCGTCATCAATCCGAACGCCTTCACGTGCATGACGAAGCCGGGCGGCGTCCGCTCCGCCCACCCTTCGACCATCGATTCGGTCGGCAGGCGGTAGTACGTCGAGTCGACCTCGACGGTGTCGAAGTACTCGGCGTACCACGCGAGCCGCTCGCGCGCCGGCAGCTTGGGCGGATAGAAGTACTTCGAGAGCGCCTCGTCCGCCCAGGAGCACGTGCCGACGCGAACCTCGGTCAGGGCGAGACGGCCTTCGTCAGGACCGAGAGCTTCAACGTCGTGCGCGTGAGCGTGATCGACGATCCGGCCGGGACGTTCGTCGAGTACGCGTCGCTCGTCGCGCCGAGCGTCACAGTCACCTTCGTGCCCGCAGGGATGACGACGCTCTCGTTCATGAGGTGAATGGTCGCGACGCCCTTCGTGCCGCTGATCTTCGTGCCACCCTCGGTAAGGGGGCTCGACTGGCCCGCGACGCTGACGACGGCGACGAGATGATCCCAATGCTTCACCTTCGAATAGCGCACCGTGATCGTTCCGTCGCCGAACGTCTCGTGCAGGCCGCCGGTGAGGCGCACGCCGCGCGAGACGGTCGTTCCCGTCTTCAGCGTGTTCGTGCCCGGCAGCGCGACCGAGATCGTCTTCGTCGGCGGGAGGGTGTCGAAGGTCGACGGCGTCCCGTCCCAGGGGTCGTGCGCGATCGTGATGGCGGCGCCGGTCGCGCCGGAGCCCTTGAGATAGCGGTTGAACCACGCGATCGCGAGGCCGTAGATCGTCGGCAGCTCGGCCGGCGGGTTCGCTGCCGGCAGATGGCCGAGGTCGCCGATGTACAGCTCCTTCGGGCCGCTGAGCTGGCGATACGCGGCGAGCGCCTGGTCGATGTCGAACAGGAAGTCGTGCCGTCCCTGGACGAGCAGCGTCGGCGTCGAGATCGAGGAGAGCTGCGGCGCGGCCGACCGGGCGGCCGAGATCGGCGCGATCGCGGCGATGTCGCTCTGCAGGAGCGCGGGCTCGGCGGCGAGCAGCGCGGGATCCCAGCGCGCCGTCGGCACCTCGAGCGCGAGCAGCTGCACGAGGCCGGACTTGGCGAGGTTGTTCGGCGCGAGCGCGGTCTGCAGGTTCGTCCACGTGATCACCGGGACGATCGCCTTGAACGGCACGCCGGCCGCGGTCGCGTTCCACACTGCGCCGCCGCCGAGCGAGATGCCGAAC
>DASYFU010000247.1:0-4682 GCA_036498225.1 Gaiellaceae bacterium
GCCGGATCCGGGCCGGATCGAAGGTGCCGATCGTGATGCTCACGGCCCGCGACGAGGAGCCGGACCGCGTCGCCGGGCTCGAGATCGGGGCGGACGACTACGTCTCGAAGCCGTTCTCGCCGCGCGAGCTCGCGGCGCGCATCAAGGCGATCCTCCGCCGCGCCGAGCATCGCGACCCCGGCGAGGTGCTTACGTCAGGCCCGATCGAGCTGCGCCGGGACGAGCGCGACGTCACCGTCAGCGGCGACGCGGTCGAGCTCACGAGCAAGGAGTTCGATCTGCTCGCGTGCTTCCTCGAGCACCCCGGCATCGTGCTCTCGCGGGAGCGGCTCCTCGATCTCGTCTGGGGCATGACGTATCCGGGCGGCACCCGCACCGTGGACGTCCACGTCGCGCAGCTGCGGCGCAAGCTCGGCAACCACGAGTCGATCCGCACGGTACGCGGATCCGGCTACAAGCTCGTCTCCGCGTAACCTTTTGGGCATGACGAGCCTGCGCACGCGGCTCTTCCAGGCGATCGTGCTCATCGTCGTGCTCTGCGTCGGCCTGACGCTCGCCCTCGGGCTCGTGCTCACGCGGCGCGCGGTCGACCGGGCCACGCTGGACGACGTCGCGCACCAGGCAGCGCTCATCGCGGAACGCGAGCGGGTCGCGGTCTCGCCGTTCACGTACCTGAAGGCGCTGCAGCCGTACCTGAAGCAGCAGCACGAGATCTACCACGTGAGCGCCGCCGGCCTGCCTGCGGCCGCGCGAACGAGCCTTCGCCGCGGCGACGCCGCCGAGGGCTCGGTGACCTTCGACGGGACGAGCTACTTCTACGCAGCGCAGCCCGTCAAAGGTCGCGCATTCGTCCTACTGCGCAAGCAGAGCGTCACGAGCTCGCAGTGGACGCCGTTCGTCTGGGCGCTCCTCATCGCGGCGCTCGCGGGGGCCGCCCTCGCAGGCGTCGCCGCGTTGCTGCTCGCGCGCCGCATCGCGCGCCCGGTGCACCGCGTCGCGGAGGCCGCGAGGACGCTCGCGCGCGGCACGCATCCAGAGCCGGTGCCCGTCGAGGGCGCCGCCGAGCTGGCGACGCTGGCGCTCGCCTTCAACGATCTCGCCGAGCAGCTCGCGCGCGCACGCGAGGCCGAGCGCTCCTTCCTGCTCTCGGTGAGCCACGAGCTGAAGACGCCGCTGACCGCGATCCGCGGGTGGGCCGAGGCGCTCTCGGAGGGAGCGGTCGACGCGCACGACGCAGCGGAGACGGTCGCGGCCGAAGCAGCCCGCCTCGAGCGGCTCGTCCGCGACCTCCTCGATCTCGCACGCATGAACCGCACAGACTTCAGCGTCCATCCGAGCGACATCGATCTCGCGGAAGTCGCCGCGGACGCCGCACGCCGGTACGAGCAGCAGGCGGCCGCATTCGGCGTCGAGCTCACCGCGGTGTCGGACGGTCCCGCGCCCGCGATCGCCGACGCCGACCGCGCGCTCCAGGTCGTCTCGAACCTCGTCGAGAACGCGCTCCGCCTCACGCCGCGCGGGGGCGAGGTGCGCATCGTCACGGCGCCCGGTGTGCTGCGTGTGGAAGACACCGGCCCGGGGCTCGAGCCGGAGGACCGCACGCGCGCCTTCGAGCGCTTCTACCTGCACGAGCGGTACGGCCGCGAGCGCACCGTCGGGACCGGCCTGGGCCTGGCGATCGTGAAGGAGCTGACCGAGGCGATGGGCGGCCGCGTCGACGTGGCGAGCGAGCCGGGCCACCGGACGACGTTCACCGTGCGGCTGCCCGTTCCGGTGTCTGACACCATCTTCGTGTGATCGACGTCGAATGGGCGCGCAGCGTCCTCGCGGGGCGCATCCACCGCACGCCCATGTTCTCGTCCGCCGCGCTCGGGGCGCACCTCAAGGCCGAGCTCTTCCAGAAGACCGGGTCGTTCAAGGCTCGCGGTGCCCTGAACCGCATCGCAGCGCTCACCGAGGACGAGCGCCGACGCGGGGTCGTCACGTGGTCGGCCGGCAACCACGCCCAGGCCGTTGCATGGGCGGCCGCGCAATACGGTGTCGACTGCCTCGTCGTCATGAGTGCACACGCGGCGCCGCTGAAGGTCGAGGCGACGCGCGGCTACGGCGCGACCGTCGACCTGGAGGCACCCGACCACGTCGTCTCGTTCGAGCGCGCGATGGACGTCGTCGAGCGCGAGGGCCGCGTCTTCGTCCACCCGCACGACGACCCCTGGGTGATCGCCGGTCACGGGACGCTCGCCCTCGAGATCCTCGAGGACGTTCCCGACGTCGAGACGGTCGTCGTCGGCGTCGGCGGCGGCGGTCTCGTCTCCGGCATCGTCACGGCGCTCGCGGGCCGCGCCCGCATCGTCGCGGTCGAGCCCGAGCAGGCGCAGGCATTCCGCGCCGGGCTCGAGGCGGGCCACAGCGTCCGCGTGGAGACGAACACGATCGCCGACGGCCTCGCACCCCCGTTTGCGGGAAATCTCGCCCTGGAGATCTGCCGCGGAGCTGTCGATAGCGTTCTGGTGAGCGAAGCGGAGATCGCCGAGGGGATGCGTTTCCTGTACGCGCGCGCGAAGCTCGCCTGCGAGCCCGCCGGTGCTGCCGCTGCCGCGGCAGTGCTCGCGGGAAAAGTCGATCTCGCGGGCCCGACGGTCGTCATCGTCTCGGGCGGGAACTCGGTGCCCCAACAGGCCGCTGCTATCCTGGGTGGACGATGAAGGCCGGTATCCATCCCGATTACGTGCTCGCGACGGTGACGTGCTCCTGCGGGAACACGTTCCAGGTCCGTTCGACCAAGCCGGAGCTGCACGTCGAGATCTGCTCCCAGTGCCACCCCTTCTATACGGGCAAGCAGAAGCTCGTGGACACCGGCGGACGGGTCGAGCGCTTCCAGCGCCGGCTCGAGCGCGCCGAGCGCTCCAAGCGCTCGAGCTAATCCCGCGATGAACGTCGGCGGACAGGCCGTCCTCGAGGGCGTCATGATGCGCAGCCCCGGGAACTGGGCGGTCGCCGTGCGCACGCCGGCCGGCTCGATCGCGCAGGTCACGCGCTCGATCGACTCGGCCATGGCGCGCCACTGGTACCTCCGCGTCCCCGTCGTTCGCGGCGTCATCGCGCTCGGCGAGTCGCTCGCGATCGGCTTCCGCGCGCTCGCCATCTCCGCGAATTACGCGGCGCAGGAAGAGGGAGACGAGTCGACCGCGGAGCCCGACAAGGAGCTCTCGCGCGGCGCGCTCATCTTCGCGTTCGCGATCGCCATCGGCTTCGCCGTCGCGCTCTTCAAGGTCACGCCGGGGCTCATCACCGAGGCGCTGCCGATCAAGAGCGGCGGCTGGTTCGTCATCGTCGAGGGCCTCATCCGCGTGACGATCTTCATCGCGTATCTCAGCCTCATCTCGCTGCTCCCGGATCTCCGGCGCGTGTTCCAGTACCACGGCGCCGAGCACAAGGCGATCAACGCGTACGAAGCGGGCGAGGAGCTCGACCCGGAGACCGTCCAGCGCTATTCGCTCATCCACCCGCGCTGCGGCACCGCGTTCCTGCTCTGGGTGATGGTCATCGCCGTCTTCGTGTTCGCCTTCTTCGGGCGGCCGTCGTGGTACTGGCTCATCGTCGAGCGGATCGCGCTGCTTCCGTTCATCGCGGGCCTCGCGTACGAGCTCATCCGCTTCGCGGGCAAGCATCAGAATCGCGTCGTCATGACGATCCTTGCGCCCGGTCTGTGGCTGCAGCGGCTGACGACACGCGAGCCGTCGCTCGATCAGCTCGAAGTGTCCATCCGCGCGCTCCGCGAGGTGCTGCAGCTCGAGGGCACGCGCACCGGCGAGAATCGCGTGGAGGTGATGGCGTAATGGCAACGGAACGCCGGGCAGTTGTGACCTGGAACGGAAGCCTCCTCGAGGGGAGCGGGACGATCGACTCGTCGACGAGCGGCGCCATCGGCGGCCAGACCGTCAGCTGGAAGGCGCGCTCGACGGACGAGGCCGGCGGCAGCACGAGCCCCGAGGAGCTGATCGCGGCCGCGCACGCCGCCTGCTTCTCGATGGCGCTCTCGAGCGGCCTGTCGAAGGAGGGGCACCCGCCGGAGCGGCTGTCCACGAGCGCGACTGTGACGTTCCAGCCGGGCGAGGGGATCACGAAGATCGCGCTCGAGGTCGAGGGCGACGTCCCCGGCATCGACGCCGACGCGTTTCAGGCTGCGGCCGAGGGCGCGAAGGAGAACTGCCCGGTCTCCAAGGCGCTCGCCGGGGTGCCCGAGATCACGCTCGCAGCGCGTCTCGCGTAAGCGAGGCCATCAGGCCGAGCTCGGGCTCGTACACGTGCGCCGTCTTGACGTGCAGGACGAGCGCACCGGTCGGAGCGCCGAGCTCGGCTGCAACGTGCGACTGCAGCGCTGCGAGCTCGACGAGGTTCCCGTACGCCTTCTTGCCGAAGTCGAGGCTGTGCGCGTACACGACGAGCTCGAGCGCATCGTTCGGAATCCAGAAGTCGAGCAGGCTGACGCACGGGATGTACGTCGTGTCGGAGAGCGGCTGGAAGGTCGTCACGGTCGCCGAGCGACATGCCGGGTCCGCGCGTAGGCGCTCGACGACCCACGCGATCTGGTCTCGACCGGTTCCTGCGTAGTTGAACAGCCGCACCGCGTAGCTCTTTGCGTCACCGAGCTCCGGCACGTCCTTCTGCACGAAAAAGTT
>DASYFU010000248.1:0-1592 GCA_036498225.1 Gaiellaceae bacterium
GCGCGCCGTCAACCTCCACCGCGCCGCGCAGCAGGTTGCCGCGCACGGCTGGCCGGACGACTTGACCGAGCTGTCCGGCGTCGGCCGCTACACCGCCGACGCGGTCGCGTGCTTCGCGTTCGGCCGCGACGTGCTGCCGGAGGACGTGAACGTCCGGCGCGTGCAAGAGCGCACCGGAGCGCGCTTCACCTCCGCCGCCGCGCAGGCGCTGATGGACCTCGGCGCGACCGTATGCCTCGCGCGCATCCCGCGTTGCGACGTCTGCCCGCTTGCCGACGCGTGCCCGTCCCGCGGTCGCCGCTACGAGCCGCTGCGAAAGCAGGGCCCCTTCGAGGGCTCGTTCCGCCAGCGCCGCTCCGATGCGCTCCAGGCCGTCGTCGCCGGCGAGCAGCCGACCGACGCCGAGGCGGTGGACGCCCTCGTGCGCGACGGGCTCGTGGACGTGCGAGACGGCCTCGTCTCGCTACCATCCTCCGCGCCGTGATCGCTTCCATCTTCACCCTGCTCATCCCCGTCTGGATCCTCCTCGGGATCGTCGTCCTGATGGGCGTGCTTGCGCTCCTCGGCCGCATCCAGAACGGCCGCTTCCTCCGTCCCGTGATCAACCTGATCGCGAAGGTGCCGCTGTTCAAGCGCGGGCTGGAGAAGATGTCGCGAGCCGCGATCGAGCGCTCGAACCCCGAGCTCGCGAGCGCGATGAAGAAGCTGGAGCCGCACGCGAAGCAGATGCACAATCCGCAGCACGCGCAGAAGGTGATGTCGAAGTTGACGCGCGAGGAGCGACGGGCGCTGATCGAGATGCAGGACCAGCAGGGCGGCGGAGTGCCCGAGGACGCGACGAACCGCCAGATGCGGCGACGCCTCGAGAAGCAGCGCCGCGACGCGCAGCGCCGCGGCCGCTAGTAGATCTCCGGCGCCTCGACCGGGTGACGCATCCAGACGTTCGGCTCGACGTACGTCCCCGTGCCGTCCTCGAACCGCACGGGCGCGAGCGCGCCGGGAACGACGTACTCGCCGTCCTCCGGGAACTGGAGCGACGTCCACCCCTCCCACTCGTCGCGCGAGCCGCTGATCGTCATCGAGCTCGGCGCCGGCGCGAGCACCTCCGCGCCGACGCGCTCGTGCGTGCGCAGCCACGGGTCGTAGAGGAAGCCGTCCTCGCGGCGCCACTCGGCATAGCGCTCGATCGGCGTGAGCGGATATCGCTCCTTCCACGTCGGCCGCACCGGCGCGATCAGGCAGTCGAGGCTGTGCGCGGCGGCGAGCTTCGTCATGCGCCCGAGCACGACGGCGCCGACGCCGTGGCCTCGGTACGTCGGAACGAGGCCGGCGACGATTGCGCACAACGTCGTCGGCATGCCGCCGGACCCCTCCGTCACGGCCCAGTCGACGCCGCGCGGCTTCGGCTCGCCGTCCCACACGACGGGGAGCGTGCACGCGTAGCCGATGAGCCGCCGACCGTCGAGCACCCACAGCTGGAAGTCGGGATACACCTCGTACAGCTGTGGCCAGAAGTCGGTGACGAGAGCGTCGTGTTGCATGAACTCCGGCCACAGGTCGGGGAGCTTCCCGCGCAGCTCCGGATGCTCCAC
>DASYFU010000249.1:0-1844 GCA_036498225.1 Gaiellaceae bacterium
AGCCGTTCGCGCATTCCGAACATCTGTGGAGGTGCAGCCTACAACGCCGGAAATACCGAAATCGTGCGCTAGCCTCGTAACCCAACAAACCACGGCAAGAGACAGGATCTCTGTGGGGTTGGGGCGAACCGACGAAAAGGATTTCAGCGAGCGGCTACGGCTGCTCGTAGTAGACGCGACAGCCGACCGCGCGGCGGCGCTCGCCGAGCGACTCAGGCATCGGGCCGGCGGGCACGCCGACGTGCTCGTCCGCGACACCGTCCCTCGCATCCGCCGCGCGCTGCGCGAGCACGCATTCGCCTGCGTCGTGCTCCGACTCGCGGCCGGCGATGACGACGCGCCCGAAGCGCTCGACGCTGTCCTGTCGAGCGCCCCCGATGTGCCGCTGATCGTGGTCGCGGATACGGACGACCAGTCGATCGCCCTGCGCGCGATCCGCGATGGAGTCCAGGACTTCCTGATCGAGGACGCCACCGACGCCGATGCGCTCGACCGCGCGATCCGCTACGCGATCGAGCGTAAGCGCGCGGCCTCTCGGCTCGCCCACCAGGCTCTGCACGATCCGCTCACCGGCCTGCCCAACCGCGTGCTGCTGCTCGACCGCCTCAACGTCGCGGTCGGCCGCGCACGGCGCCACCCCACCTCGCTCGCGCTGCTGTTCCTCGACCTCGACGGGTTCAAGCGGGTCAACGACAGGCTCGGCCACGACGCCGGCGACGATCTGCTCGTCGAGGTCGCGCGGCGGCTGCAGCGGACGCTCCGGCCGGGCGACACTGTGGTCCGCTATGGCGGGGACGAGTTCGTGATCCTGTGCGAGGACCTAAGAGGGCAGCGCGAGGCGTTGCGCGTCGCCGAGCGCGCGCGAGCGGCGATCGCCGAGCCGTTCCTGGTGCGCGGGCACGACGTGACGATCCGGGCCAGCGTCGGCGTCGCCCGCGCGCGCCGCGGCCAGACGTACGCGCAGGACCTCGTCCGCGAGGCCGATCTCGCGATGTACCGCGCCAAGCAGCGGGGCACCGGCGTCGAGCTGTTCGACACCGGAATGAGCGTCGAGGCGATGAGCGAGCTCGAGACCGAGCACCAGCTGCGCGACGCGATCGACCGCGGCGAGCTGCGCCTGCACTTCCAGCCGGTGCTCACGCTTGCTCCCGACCCGCAGCCGGTCGCGGTCGAGGCGCTCGTCCGCTGGCGGCATCACCAGCGGGGCCTGCTCGATCCGCTCGAGTTCCTGCCGATCGCCGAGGAGACCGGGCTGATCGCGCAGATCGACCAATGGGTCGTGACCGAGGCGTGCCTCCAGCTCGCGCGGTGGCGACAGGACGGCGTGGTCGCGGACGAGGTGTGGATGTCGGTCAACGTGTCCCCGCGCTCGCTCGGCGCGCCCTCGCTGACCGACGCCGTCGACCGTGCGATCGCCGGCGCTCGCCTGCCCCCACGATGCCTGTCGCTGGAGGTCACCGAGACGGGCGTCGACGAGGAGCCCGTCCGCGCCGCCGCCGTGCTCGAGGGGCTCAAGCGTCTCGGCGTGAGGCTGTGCCTCGACGATTTCGGCACCGGCCATTCGTCGCTGAGCGCGCTGTCGGAGTATCCGTTCGACGTGGTCAAGTTCGATCGATCCCTCACCGAGTCAGCGGCCGCCGGCGAGAAAGCCGCGCGGATGCTCGGCGCGATCCTGGGCGTCGCCCGGGCCGCGGAGCTGAACACGGTCGCCGAAGGCATCGAGACCGCGGCCCAACTCGCGGTGGTGCGCGACCTCGGATGCGACGGCGGGCAGGGGTTCCTGTTCGCGCCCCCGGCGCCCGCCGACGAGATCGCGACGTGGCTCCATGCATTTCGCCCGAAAC
>DASYFU010000250.1:0-2648 GCA_036498225.1 Gaiellaceae bacterium
GTCGCGTGCGTTCCGTCCGACACGCACTGCACACTCTTTGAATGTTGCCTTATCTGGAAACACCAGCTCGAGGCCGGCGCGCTCCCGTAGCTGCTGCTTTGCATAGGCCGAGAGCGAAAGACAGGTCTCCCCCAGGTCGCGCAGCCCCTGCGGGCCGAGCCACGTGAGGTAGACGAGACCTCCGAGCGCCAGGAGCGTCTGGTTCGTCGTGATGTTCGACGTCGCCTTCTCACGGCGGATGTGCTGCTCGCGCGTCTGCAGGGTGAGGACATAGCCGCGCTTGCCCGCGGCGTCGACCGTCTCGCCGACGATCCGTCCTGGCATCCGCCGGATGAAGTCCGAACGGCACGCGAGAAAGCCGTAGTGCGGTCCACCGTACGCGGGGAAGTTCCCCGCGGCCTGGCCTTCGCCGAGCGCGATCGCGCATCCGTACCGGCCCGGTGCCTCGAGGACTCCGAGTGACAGCGGATCGACGTGAGCGATCGCCAGCGCCTCGGCGTCGTTCGCGGCCGCGGCTAGCTCCGGTGCCGGTTCGAGGCAGCCGAAGACGTTCGGCTGCTGGAAGATCACGGCGGCCGCACCCTCGGCAGCGCTGCGCAACGCGTCGGGATCGGTCGTTCCGCCGTCGTGAGGCACCTCGACGATCTCGAGGCCGAAGCCTGGTGCGTACGTCTTCACGACCTGGCGCACCTGCGGATTGGTCGCCTCCGTGATGACGATCTTCGTTCTGCCGGTCGCGTGCTTCGCGATGTAACAGGCGTCCGCCGTCACGGTCGTCCCGTCGTAGCCCGACGCATTGGAGACATCCATGCCCGTGAGCTCGCAGATCGCGGTCTGGTACTCGAAGATGGCCTGCAACACGCCCTGGCTCATCTCCGGCTGGTACGGCGTGTACGCGGTCAAGAACTCGCCCCGTTGCATCACGGTGTCCACGACCGCCGGCACGTAGTGGTCGTAGATGCCGGCGCCGAGAAACGACAACTCCTTCGTGGAGTCGACGTTTCGCGCCGCGAGCTCGGAGAGGTGCGCCATCAGCTCCTGTTCGGAGAGGGCGGGCTCGAGATCGAGCCGGCGGTCGAGGCGAACGGCCGCCGGTATGTCGCGGAAGAGCTCATCGATCGACGAGACGCCGATCGTCTTCAGCATCTCCTCCCGGTCGTCGTCGGTGAGGGCGAGGAACGGGTGGGTCACTGCTCGGCCAGGACCTGCTTGTACGCCGCAGCGTCGAGGAGCTCTTCCGCGACTTGCCTCCCGGCGTCCGTCTCGGGCGCGAGCTCGACCTCGAGCCGGCGCTCTCCGAGCAGGAGCTCTCCGCGCACCTCGGTGAGCTCGCGGCGCGCAACGTCGACGTCACGCGTGAGCTCTCGTTCCTCGGCGCAGGCATGTACGACCACTACGTGCCGGCCGTCGTCGAGACCGTTCTCCAGCGCGGCGAGCTCCTGACCGCGTACACGCCGTACCAGCCCGAGATGAGCCAGGGCGTCCTCCAGTCGATCTTCGAGTACCAGACCGCGATCTGCGAGCTCACGGGCATGGACGTCTCCAACGCATCGGGCTACGACGGGACGACGGTCACCGCCGACGCCTGCTACATCGCGAAGCACGCGACCGGGCGGACGAAGGTCGTCATCACCGAGGCGACCAACCCGCAGGTGCGTCAGGTCGTCAAGACGTACGCGCCGGGCTTCGGCCTCGAGGTCGTGGAGGTCCCGCACACGGACGGAACGACCGACGTCGATGCCGTGGCGGCCGCAGCGAAAGATGCGGCCGCGGTCATCTTCCAGCAGCCGAACTTCTTCGGCTGCCTCGAGCCCGCGCCGGAGCTCGCGGCCGCCGCGAACGACGCGGAGGCGCTGCCGATCGCGCACGTCGATCCGCTCTCGCTCGGCCTGCTCGAGGCGCCCGGCCGCTACGGCTGCGCCATCGCGCTCGGCGAAGGCCAGGCCGCGGGCAACCTGATGGCGTACGGCGGCCCGCACTACGGCTTCCTCGCCGCGCGTCAGGACTTCATCCGCCGAATGCCCGGGCGCATCGTCGGCGAGACGGTCGACGTCGACGGCAAGCGCGGCTTCGTGCTCACCCTGCAGACGCGCGAGCAGCACATCAGGCGTGAGAAGGCGACGTCCAACATCACGACCAACCAGACGCTCCTCGCGCTCGGCGGCCTCGTGTATCTGACGTGGCTCGGGCCGCAGGGCCTGCGCGATGTCGGCGAGGCGTGCTTGTCGCTCGCCGAGTATGCGAAGCAACGCCTCGGCTTCGAGCTCGCCTTCGACCGACCAACGTTCAAGGAGTTCGCAATCCGCGTCGGACGGAATGCCCGCGACGTCATCCGCGACGCGCGGGCGCAGGGCGTCCATCCCGGGTACGCGCTCGGGCGCGACTACGAGGGGATGGACGACGTGCTGCTCGTCGCGCTAACCGAGAAACGCACGCCCGAAGAGATCGATCGGCTCGCCGACGTCCTCGCCGAGGTCGCGCGATGAAGCTCATCTACGAGAAGTCGAAGGTGGGCCGGCGCGCGTCGTCGATCCCGCGCCCCGAGGGGCTGCCGGCGGCCGACGTCCCGGAGGAGCTGCGCCGCGCCGATCCGCCGCGCCTTCCGGAAGTGCACGAGCTCGAGCTCGTGCGTCACTTCACCGAGCTGT
>DASYFU010000251.1:0-10905 GCA_036498225.1 Gaiellaceae bacterium
GGACAAGGTCTGCATCGTCACCGGCGCGGCGTCCGGCATCGGCCGCGCGAGCGCGGAGCTGTTCGCCGCCGAGGGCGCGACCGTCGTCGCGGCCGATCTCGACGGGACGCCGTACCGGGTCGACGTCGCCGACGAGGACGAGACCCGCGCTCTCGCCGACGCCGTCGTCGCGGAGCACGGCCGCATCGACGTCCTCTTCAACAACGCAGGTATCGCAGGCGTCGGCGACGTCGAGGAAACGAGCCTCGACCTGTGGGAGCAGGTGATGCGCGTGAACGCGCGCGGTGTCTTCCTCATGTCGCGCGCCGTCGTCCCGACCATGATCGCGCAGCGCTCCGGGTCGATCGTGAACATGTCGTCCGCGATCGCCGAGGCGGGCCTCGCGCGCCGCGTCTCGTACGCGGCCTCGAAGGGCGCCGTGCTCGCGCTGACGAAGTCGATGCAGGTCGACCTCGCGCCGCACGGCGTTCGCGTCAATGCGCTGCTGCCCGGGACGATCCTGACGCCGTTCGTCGAGCGCTACCTGCAGGAGTCGTATGCCGACCCGGAGGAGGGCCGGCGCTCGATCCGCTCGAGGCAGCTGGGCGGCGAGCTCGGCTCGCCGGAGGACGTCGCGCAGGCCGCGCTCTATCTCGCGTCGGACGAGTCCCGCTTCGTGCTCGGCGCGGGGCTCGTCGTCGACGGCGGGCTGAGCGCCGGCAAGGCCTGATCAGGCCGGCGTGTACGTCAGGACCGCGACGCCGGTGTCGGTCGTGACGGTGTCGGCGAGCTTCAGGTCTACGGTCTCGCTGAGCCCCTGGAAGAGCTTCTTGCCGGTCCCGACGATCACCGGGTGCACCATCAGCCGGTACTCGTCGATCAGCCGGTGCCTGGTCAGCTCGTCCACGAGGTCGCCGCTGCCGTAGACGAGCAGGTCGGCGCCGTCTTCCTCCTTGAGCTTCGCGACGGCGTCCGCGACGTCGCCCTGCATGGCGGTCGCGTTCCACTCGGGCTCGGACAGCGTGCGCGAGGCGACGTGCTTCGGCATCGAGTTCATCTTCCTGCCGAAATCGCCCGTGCTCTCCTCCATCGACGGCCACGCGGCCGCGAACCCCTCGTAGGTCACGCGGCCGAGGACGAGCGCGTCGCTCGAGTAGAGGTACTCGGCCTGCATGTCGGCCAGCTGGTCGTTCCAGAACGGCCCCGTCCACGACGGGTCTTGGACGACCCCGTCGAGCGAGACGTATATGGCGAGCTTCAACGTGCGCATCGTGTGCCTCCGGATTCGGTGTCGATCCTATGACGCCGCCGACGGGGACAACTCATCGTTTGCCGGGCTGTAACCGAGGGCATCGGCACACTTACGAACGATGGTGCGGGGAGCATTGCTCACATCGGTCCTGGCGCTCATGATTCCGGGCGTCGCGCAGGCCTACGGCTGGCCGATCAAGCCGTTCAACCGGATGCACGCCATTCGCGGGACGCTGGACGACCCACGCTTCCACGTCGCCCCGAACCTGACGTGGAAGGGGTCGTTCCACTTCGGCGTGGACATCGCCGCGCCCGACGGCACACCCGTCTACGCCGTCGAGCCCGGGATCGCGGTGCGCGGCCCCGACTCGGTCGACCTCCGCCGGCCGAACCGGCGTGGGTTCGGCTACTGGCACATCCGTCCGGTCGTGAAGACGGGGGCGCACGTGCGCCTGCACCAGCTCCTCGGATACATCCTCCCGGGCTGGGGTCACGTCCACTTCGCCGAGACCGTCGCCGGGCGGTATCGCAACCCGCTGCGGCACGGCGCACTGACGCCCTACAGGGAGGTGAACGCGCCCGTCGTGGACGCGATCTCCGTCGTTCGCATCGAAGCGCACTCGCTGCAGGCCGCGGGGACGGACGTCAGTGGGACGGTCGCGCTCATCGCCGACGCCTATCAGCTCCCCTCCATCGAACCGGCGCCGCCGTGGAACCGGGCACGGATCGTGCCGAGCGTCGTGCGCTGGCGTCTCATCCCGGAGAACGGCGATCCGCCGACGCCGTGGCGCACGGTCGCCGACTTTCGGTACCGCCTCTGGCCATCCTCGCTCTACTCGACGATCTACGCGCCCGGCACGTATCAGAACAAGGCGAACCGTCCCGGCGACTACCGCTTCTGGCTGACGCAGTCGTTCGACACGACGTCGCTGCCGAACGGCACGTACTGGATCGACGTCCAGGCGGCGAACCTCGCCGGCGCGTTCGGCGAGAACCAGATCCAACTGAACGTCGCCAACTAGGATTTTCTCCGTGACCGGTCTCGACGAGCTGCGCGCACTCGCCGCGGTGGCGGCTTCGCCGCCCGCCGCGATGGACGACTACCTGGCCAAGGTGCACTTGCGCGCGTACACGGTTGTGGACGCCGACGTCGATGCGCTGAAGCACGCCGGCTTCTCCGAGGACGAGATCTTCGAGAACACGGTGGCAGTCGCAATCGCCGAGGGTCTGCGCCGGCTCGACCGGGCAGAGGAGGCGATCGGATGAGGCTCGCGGTCATCGACGAGGCGAATCCGCACATCCCGGTCGGGGTGGTGAAGACCCTTCTCTATCGCTCGGAGCTCTTCGGGCAGCCGTTCTCCGACGCGACCGATCGCGCAATGCGCGGTCCGTCCGACTGGAGTGCGGGCGAGCGCGAGCTCTTCGCCGCGTTCACGTCGCTGCTCAACCAATGTCCCTTCTGAACGGGTTCCCACGGCGCGGTCGCGTCGTACGCCCTCGGTGAGGAAGTCTGGAAGGCGGTTGTCGCCGACTGGCGCACTGCGCCGCTACGTCCGCAGCTGCGCGCCACGCTCGCGTTCCTCGAGGTGATGACGCTGCGCCCCGACGGGCTCACTCGCGCCGACGCGGAAGCGGCCTACCAGGCAGGCGTCTCGCGACAGGCGCTGCTCGACGCGGCGACCGTATGTGCGCTCTTCTCGATGATCGTCCGCCTTGCCGACTCGCTCGGCTGGGACGTCCCGACGTGGGACGCCTTGCTCGCCCGCGCCCCGGCGATGCTCGAAGGCGGGTACTCCCTCTCAGCAGCCCAGTCGCGCTAGCCCCAGGAATCCTCCGTCATCGGGCGCAGCGCGACCTCGAGCATGCGCAGGTGGCGCGGCCGCTCGAGCGCGAAGACGACGAACTCCGCGACGTCGTCGGCGGTCATCATCCCCGGGAGCACGTCGGGCGTGCGGCCACGGCCGTCGTCGAGGGCGAAGTCGGTCGCGACGCCGCCGGGGCAGACATTCGTGCAGCGGATGCCGCGCTCGCGCAGTTCGTGGTCGAGCGCGCGCGTCAGTCCGACCTGCCCGAACTTCGACGCGCAGTAGACGGCCTCGTTCGGCAGGCCGCGGCGGCCGGCCTCCGACGCAAGCGTGATCACATCGCCTTCCCGCCCGAACATGTGCGGCAGGGCCGCGCGGATCGCGTACACCGTTCCCTTGAGGTTGACGTCGAGCATCTCGTCCAGGTGCTCGACCGAGAGATCGAGAAAGGGGCCGTATGCACCGACGCCCGCATTCGGGACGACGATGTCGATGCCACCGAAGCGGTCGGCGGTCGCGTCGCAGAGGGAAACGAGCGCGTCCAGGTCGCGGACGTCGCACGGCTGAGCGACGACGCGCTCGAGGCCGAGGTCGTCCCCGCTGCGCGATGCGAGACCGAGGTTGCAGCCGCGGTCGTGCAGCATCCGCGCGACGGCGGCTCCGATGCCGCGGCTCGCGCCCGTGATCACAGCAGTCTTGCCTTCGAGGCTCATTGCAGCTCCTTCAGGGTCGGGTAGAGCAGGCGAAACCGCTCGTAGTGTTCCTCGTAGTCCCATTCGGGCTCGATGCGATCGCGCACGCGGACGCAGCGTGCGACCGCGTCGTCCGCGTCGGCGAAGACTCCCTCGCGCACGCCGGCGAGCAGCGCTGCTCCGTACGCGGCGCCTTCCTCGAGCTGGACGCGCTCGAGCGGGATGCGCAGCACCGAAGCGGCGATGCGCAGCCACAGATCGCTCCGTGCGCCTCCGCCCGAGGCGCGGCCGACCGTCGCCTCGACGCCGAGCTCGCGCAGCAGCTCGAGCGAGTCGCGCAGGCCGAAGGCGACGCCCTCGAGCACTGCGCGCGCGAGCGCGCCGCGGTCGTGACGAAGCGAAAGGCCCGTGAACGCGCCGCGCGCGTCCGGATCGACGTGCGGCGTGCGCTCGCCTGCGAGATACGGCGCGAACAGCAGTCCCTCGACGCCTGGCTCCCAGCGTTCCGCTTCGTCGTCGAGCGCGCCGTACTCGGCGCCGACGACCTGCCGCAGCCACGAGAGCGAGCCCGCGGCGCTCAGCATCACGCCCATCGCGTGCCACGTTCCCGGCACCGCGTGGCAGAAGACGTGCAGCCGCGCCTGCGGATCCGGCTGGTACGCCGGCAACACCGCGAAGACGACGCCGGACGTCCCGAGCACGACCGAAAGCGCACCCGGCGCCGCGATGCCGACGCCGAGCGCGCCCGCCGCCTGGTCGCCCGCCGTCCCGATCTCGGTGGCCTCGTACGCGCGCGGCAGCCACTCGAGCGGAACCTCGAGCGCCGTGCACACCTCGTCCGACCAGCGCCGGTGCGCGACGTCGAAGAGCAGCGTCCCCGATGCGTCCGCGGCGTCGATAGTCCGTTCGCCGGTGAGGCGGAAGCGGACGTAGTCCTTCGGCAGCAGGACGTGCCGGATGCGCGCGTGCACGTCGGGCTCGTGCCGTTGCAGCCACAGCAGCTTCGGCGCGGTGAAGCCGGGGAGCGCGCGGTTCCCCGTCAGGTCGATGAGCCGCTCGAGGCCGATGCGGCGCTCGATCTCGACGCACTCGGCGCCGGTGCGCTGGTCGTTCCAGAGGATCGCCGGCCGCAGCACCTCATCGCGCTCGTCGAGCACGACGAGCCCATGCATCTGCCCCGACAATCCGAGCGCGCCGTCCGGCAGCTGCGCGAGCACGCGCTGCGACGCCTGCCACCAGTCCTCCGGATCCTGTTCCGCCCATCCCGGCTGTGGCGTCGAGAGCGGATAGTGCTCCTCCGCCGTCGCGAGCACGGCGCCGTTCTCGTCGATGGCGACGCCCTTGACGCCGGTCGTGCCGACGTCGATGCCGAGGAGGACGTCGGTCACGCGCCGAGTGCGGCGTATACGAGCTCGTATGCGCGGACGGCGTCTTTGTGGTGCTGTGCGTCGCGCAGCTCGGCGCCGTCGAGTTTCGCGGCGATGCCGTCGATGAAGCGCCACTGCAGGACGGAGCGCTTGACGGCGCCGACGGCGTCTTCGGTGTAGGGGTACAGATCGAAGCCGAGGCGCTCGCCGTTGTCGCCGTAGCCGGCGCGGCGCAGCTCGACCGCGAGCTCGAGCGTCTCCATGAACGCGGTCGCCCCGACCATGTTGTCGTCGTCGAAGGTCCCCCAGCCCGAGTTGGCGTGCTGATGGCCGAGCAAGCCGTCGGCTGCAAGGAGCGCCGCGTACTCGGCGAGGTTCTCGCCGTTCATGATCAGGTGCTGCCAGTCCATGTTGACGAGGACGTTGTCGATCCCCTGACGGCGCAGCGTGTGGATGACGTGCAGCGTCATGCCCACGTTGCGCATGAGGATCTTCATCGCCGGCTCCGAGTTCTTGTGCTCGAGGAAGACAGTCACACCCTTGCCGGCCGCGTAGGAGGCGGATTCGCCGACGCCGTCGATGAACCGCGCCCACGACTCCGCATACGGCGTCTGGAACGGATAGTTGTACCCCTCGATCCCCGGCCAGATGATCATGTGCGCGCCCACCTCGGCCGCCAGGTCGATCGCCTCCCGCGTCAGGCGCAACGCATCCGCGCGCAGTGTGTCGTCCGGCGAGCAGAACGCGCCCTTCCCGAAGCGCGGATCCAAATGCAGCCCGCTCGCGACGCAGTAGATGCCGTGCCCGTCGAGCGCTTCCCGCACCTCGTCCAGGTTCGCCGGCGAGAGCTCCTGCGGATAGTGGAACTCGTAGTCATCCATCAGCTCGCCCAGCCCCTCGACCGCCGTCCGCACCTTCGCCGCCGTCGGGATCCCCGCCAGCTCCGGCTTGTACCCGCCCGGGTTGAAACGGGTGGCCATCCCGCCGAACGCCCAGATGCCGAGGCTCGTCTTCATGGCGCGAGCGTACTACGATGTCGCGCGTGATCGAGTTCCACCTCGACCCACGCTCCGGCGTCGCGACGTACCTCCAGATCGTGCAGCAGGTGAAGGAGGCGCTTCGCCTCGGCACGATCGACGTCGGAGACCAGCTCCCCACAGTCCGCGAGGTCGTCGCCGATCTCGCCATCAATCCGAACACCGTCGCGAAGGCGTACCGCGATCTCGAGCGCGAAGGCCTCGTCGTCGCACGCCAGGGACGCGGCACCTTCGTCGCGAGCACGCTTGCGCCCGCGTCGCTGCGGCATCACGACGAGCTGCGCGCCGAGCTCGAGCGCTGGCTGCGGTCGGCGCTCGAGGCCGGGCTCGACGAGGAGAGCGTCCGCGCGCTCATCTCCGCAACTCTCCGGGAGTCTCTGGCCCGCCGCGTCGCATGAACGCGCCACTCGTCGCCGAGGGCCTCGGGAAGCGCTTCCGTCGAGAGTGGAGTCTGCGCGGGCTCACGCTCGAGATCCCACAGGGTGCAGTCGTCGGCCTCGCCGGGCCGAACAACGCCGGCAAGTCGACGCTTCTCGCCCTCGCCACCGGCCTGCTCGCCCCGACGGAGGGGACGATCTCCGTTCTCGGACGCGATCCGCTCCGCGACCCGGGCGTGCTCGCGGATGTCGGGTACGTCGCCCAGAACGCGCCGCTCTATCGCTCGTTCAACGTCGCCGAGACGATCGAGTACGCCCGCCGCACGAACGCACGCTGGGACACCGGGCCGGCGGTCGACCTGCTCGCGCGCATTCCCGCGCGCACGAAGGTCGGTGCGCTGTCCGAAGGCGAGCGCGCCCGCCTGGCGCTCGCGCTCGTCCTCGGCAAGCGGCCCCAGCTCGTCCTCCTGGACGAGCCGTTCGCGAGCCTCGACCCGCTCGCCGGCCGCGAGCTCCTCCAGCTCTTGATGGACGGCGTCGCGGAGACGGGAGCGACGGTCGTCGTCGCGTCGCACGTCGTCTCGGACATCGAGCGCGTCTGCGATCACATCGTCCTGCTCGCCGGCGGTGGCGTGCGACTGGAGGGCAACGTCGAGGCGCTGCTCGAGTCGCATCGCCTGCTCACCGGTCCACGCCGCCCGCTGGGCGCGATCCGCGGCGTCCGCGAGGTCGTCCGCGAACGGCACAGCGGCCGGCAGCTGACGCTCCTCACCGTCGTCGACGGCCCGGTCGTCGATCCGTCGTGGACGGTGGAGCCCGTGAGCCTCGAGGAACTGCTGCTCGCCTACATGGCGCCCGAGCGCCTGCCTGCGCCGCGCATCACGGAGAAGGTCCCGCTCCGATGGCATGGGTGACGTGGCGGCAGCACCGCGCGCAGCTCGTCGGCGCGGCCGGGCTCCTCGTTGCTCTCGCCGCCGCCGCGCTCGGCACGCGCCTGCCGATCCAGGCGGCGTTCGACCGCGAATCGCTGTCTGCGTGCCTCCCGCCTGCGGCGCGGAGCGGCTGCGACATCATCGTCCCTCACTTCGAGGCCGAGTTCAGCGGCCTCGTCACCGCATTGCGCGGGCTCGCGGTGCTGCCGGTGCTCGCCGGGCTGTTCGTCGGCGCGCCGCTCCTCGCCCGCGAGCTCGAGCTCGGCACGCACCGGTTCGCGTGGACGCAGGGAGTCACGCGCCGCCGCTGGTTGCTCTCGAAGACGGCGTGGCTCGCCGTCGGGACGCTGCTCGCAGGTGCGGTCGCGAGCGCGGTCGTCATGTGGTGGCGGAGCCCGTACGACACGCTCCAAGGTCGGATCGGACCGAGCAGCTTCGACATCGAGGGCCTCGTCGTGCCTGCCTACGCGTTGTTCGCGCTCGCGCTCGGTGTTCTTGCCGGGCTCGTCTTCCGGCGCACCGTCGCGGCGATGACGGCGACGCTCCTGGCGTTCGGCGCGACGCGCTTCCTCGTCCTCGAGTTCGTCCGGCCGCACTTCCTGACGCCGTTGCACCGTGCCGTGCTCGCCACCGACTCCGGGCGCCAGTCGGGCGACTGGGTGCTCAGCGACACGCTCGTCGACGGCGGGGGCCGGCAGATCACGGCTGCACGGGAGGATCTCGCCGTCCTGCACGCGCAGCACGCGGGGATCGACCCGCACACGTACATCGTCACGCTCGGCTGGAAGCGCCTGATCTCGTATCAGCCCGCCGGCCGCTTCTGGACGTTCCAGCTGCTCGAGGCCGGTCTCTTCGTCGGGCTCGCCGTGCTCGTGATCGCCGTCACCGTCTGGCTCGTCCGGCGGACACCGACGTGACGCCGCCGCTCGACCGCGCGGGCCTCTTGCGGCTGGCGGCGGGAGCGGCCGCGGTCGGCGCCGTCCCGGACGGCGTTCGGAAGGCGCTCGACGTCAACTTCCCGCAGCCGCATCCGCAGTGGCGGTTCGTCTTCGTCAACCACGCCCTCACCAACCCGTTCTTCGTGCCCGCGAAGTACGGGAGCGACGACGCGGCGGCGGTGCTCGGTGCGAGCGTCCTGTGGACGGGATCGAGGAGCAGCGACGTGGGCGAGATGGTGAAGGCGATGCGGCTGGCGATCGCGACGAAGGCCGACGGGATCGCCGTCTCGATCGTCGACCCGGAGGCGTTCAACGGCCCGACCGCGCTCGCGCTCGCCCGCGGCATCCCCGTCGTCTCGTACAACGCCGACGGCGGGAAGGCGAACGCGCGCCTCGCCTATTTCGGCCAGGACAACTACCAGTCCGGCCTCGAGCTCGGCGCGAGGCTCGTCACGCTCGTCCAGAGCGGCGACGTCTACCTGTTTGTCGCGACGCCGGGACAGCAGAACATCCAGCCGCGGGTCGACGGCGCGCTCGACGCGATCCGCGACTCGGGCCGCCCGGTCAAGGCACACGTCGTCGCCAGCGGCGTCGATGTCGGCCAGGAGCTGACGAGGATCGAGGCCACCTACAAGGCGAATCCGCACCTTCGGGGCCTGTTTGCCGTCGACGCCGGCTCGACCGCCGGTGTCGCCCACGTCATGCGCAAGTACAAGCTCCACGAGCGCGGGGTCTGCGCCGGCGGCTACGACCTGCTCACGCCGACGCTCCAGGCGATCCACGACCGCGAGCTCGACTTCACGATCGACCAGCAGCCCTATCTGCAGGGCTTTTTGCCGGTGCTCCAGCTCTTCCTCTACCGGTACAGCAGCGGCCTCGTCGCGCCGGCCGACACGAACACCGGCCTGAACTTCGTGACGCGCGCGAACGTCGGGCGATACCTGACGACGAAGAGCCGGTTCGAGGGCAGTTCCGGAAAGGAGCAATACCCGGTTGCTTGAACTTGAACTATTCCCCTAGGAGAGTAGTATTGGCCCGCTCCGTGACCGATGGCGGACCACGGGTCGTGCAATGACCGCACAAGGAGGCAACGAGGGTGAAGAAGCTTGTTCTCAGGGGGGCCGCGATCCTCGCGCTATGCGCCGGAATCGCGACCGTCCTCGTGTCGGCCGCAACTGCGAAGCCGACGAAGAACATCCAGGTCTGTGTGCTCCTCCCGGACACGAAGTCGTCGGTCCGGTGGGTGCAGTTCGACGCGCCCGACATCGCGAAGGCGCTCAAGGCTGCAGGCGTGACGTACTCGATCAACAACGCCCTCAACGACCCGCTGAAGCAGAAGGCGCAGGCACAGGCGTGCCTGGCAGCCGGCGCCAAGGTGGTCATCGAGACGGCGCTCGACAACGGCTCGGCCGCGTCGATCGAGAAGCTCTTCACGTCGAAGGGCGGCAAGGCCATCGACTACGACCGCCAGGTCACCGGCGGGAGCGCGTCGGTCTACGTGACGTTCGACGGCAAGGCCGTCGGCGAGGCGCAGGCCAATGGCGTCCTCAAGGCGATGAAGGCGAACGGCACCTACTCGAAGAGCTCGGTCGTCGCTGAGCTGTGGGGCGGCCAGACGGACCAGAACGCGTTCTGGTTCAAGAGCGGCAACGACGCCGTTCTCAATCCGCTCTTCAAGGCCGGCACGCTGAAGAAGGGCCCGACGCAGTTCGTGCCCGACTGGGATGCCACGAACGCGGCGAACATCTTCAACCAGATGCTCGTCAAGACCAGCAACAACATCCAGGGGATCATCGCGGCGAACGACAACATCGCCGGTGCGGTGATCGCCGACCTGAAGGCGAAGCACCTCAAGCCGATCCCGATCAGCGGTCAGGACACGACCGCCCAGGGCGTCCAGTACATCATCGCCGGCTGGCAGTCCGGCACGGTGTACAAGTTCGTGCCTGACGAGGCGAACGCCGCTGCTGCTGCAGCAGTTGCGCTCCTCAAGGGCCAGACGCCGAAGTCGAACGGGTTCCGCCTGAACGGCAAGGTCAAGGAGCCGACGCTCGCCCTTCCGGTCCAGTGGATCACGAAGGCGAACTACAAGCAGCTCTTCACGCAGGGCTGGCTCAAGAAGAACCAGGTCTGCATCGGCGCGTACGCGCAGTACTGCAAGTAAGTCGCTCGATCGTGGAGGCGCCCTTCGGGGCGCCTCCACTCCTACTGTGGTAAGAAATCCGCTCCGGTGACAGACACGCCTCTCCTCGAGCTTCGGAACATCACCAAGTCGTTCGGTTCGGTGCAGGCGCTCACCGACGTCGACTTCGAGGTTGGTCCGGGCGAGATCATGGCGCTCGTCGGCGACAACGGCGCCGGCAAGTCGACGCTCGTCAAGTGCATCGCCGGCACGCATACGCCTGACAGCGGCCAGATCTTCTTCAACGGCCGCGAGGTCGCCATCCACACCCCGAAGGACGCATCGCGCCTCGGGATCGAAGTCGTCTATCAGGATCTCGCGCTCTGCGACAACCTCGACATCGTC
>DASYFU010000252.1:0-4266 GCA_036498225.1 Gaiellaceae bacterium
GGTGGAGCTCGAGCGCAGACCGTGACGGGTCGAGCCACGCGTCGTCGTCGACGAGGAAGCCTTCGTACTCGCCGCCGTCGGGCTGTGTCGTTCCCTCGTCGCCGGCGGCGAGCTGCGTGAGCGCGGTGGCGAGCGTCGCCATGACGACCGGCCCCATGCGCTCGTAGAGCTCGTTCGGGACGGTGTACTCGCCGAGCGGGAACGACGTCTGCGCGAGGATCGGGCCGGTGTCGAGATCCGCGTCCATGCGGTGGAAGGTGATGCCGATCTCCTCGTCGCCGTTGCGGATCGCCCATGCGATCGGCACGGGCCCGCGATGGCGCGGGAGCAACGACGGATGGCCGTTCAGCCAGCCGAGCCGCGGAACCGCGAGCGCGTCCGGCGGGATCTTCCACGGAAAGCCCATGCAGACGACGAGGTCGGGGCGCAGCGACTCGAGCAGCGGCGCGATCTGCGAACGACGTGCCGGAATGACGACGTCGAGATCGGCGGGGAGCCCGCGCAGCAGTCCGTCGAGCGTGAACTCCGATCCGTATCGGCTCTCCATGTCGCGAATCGTGAGCAGACCGACGGACTCGTGACCCGCGCCGCGCAGCACCGCGTCGAAGCCGATCGCCACGGGGAGGATCCGCGTGACGATGACGACTCTCACGGGTTGCGGATGATGCGGCCGCCCGACGATTGCGCCTGCGCCTTGACGACGATCTCGTCGACGTTGACGTGGAACGGGCGCGTCAGAGCGAACATGATGCACTCGGCGATGTCGTCGGGCGTGAGCGGGTCGACGCCCTTGTAGACGGCGTCGGCCTTCTCCTTGTCGCCGTAGAAGCGCACGACGGAGAACTCCGTCTCCGCGAGCCCCGGGTCGACGGTCGTCAGCCGGATCGGCCGCCCGAGCAGGTCCTCGCGCAGGGCATAGGTGAATCCGCGCACCGCGAACTTCGATGCGACGTAGGTCGCGGCGTTCTCATATGCCTGTCGGCCGGCGATCGAGCCGAGGTTGACGATGTGTCCTTCGTCGCGGATGTGCGGCAGGCAGAGGCGCGTCATGCGCACGAGCCCGTTCACGTTCGTCTCGAAGACGATCTGCTCGTCCTCTTCGCTCGAGTCGTCGAACGGCGCACGGCCGAGCGCGAGTCCCGCGTTGTTGACGAGGATGTCGATGCCGCCGAGCTCTTCGAGCGCAGCGGCGACGAAGCGCTCGCTGCTCTCCGGATCGGTCACGTCGAGCTCGAGCGCGATCTCGGTCTCGAGACGCTCGACGCGGCGGGCCCCACCGGCCACGCGGACGCCGGCGTCCTTCAGCATGCGCGCCGTCGACCGGCCGAAGCCGGACGAGGCGCCGGTGACGATCGCGGTCTTACCGTTCAGATCCACGGCGGTCGATGCTAACGACCTGCGACCGCTTCGCGACGTGGTCGACCTGCAGCGTCGTGTGCCGTAGGCCGAATCGCTCCTCGAGCAGATGCTCGAGGCGGCGACGTGCCCCATGGCAGTCGGTGTCGGGCGAGACGAGGATGTGCGCCGCCAGCGCAGGGAATCCGCTCGTCACCGTCCACACGTGCAGGTCGTGCACCTCCACCACGTCGGGATCGGCGGCGAGCGTGACGGCGACCGCGTCGGGGTCGATGTCGGTGGGAGCAGCTTCGAGGAAGATGCGCCCGGAGTCGCGCAGGAGCGACCAGCTCGCGCGCACCATGAGCGCCGCGACGAGGAGGCTCGCAATCGGGTCGAAGCGGTTCCAGCCGGTAGCGAGGACGAGCGCGCCCGCGATCGCCGTTCCGACGAACGCCACGAGATCGGTGGCGACGTGCAGGAACGCGCCGCGCATGTTCAGGCTCGTCCGGTCGGCGCCGGAGAGCACGAACGTCGCGACGAGGTTGACCGCGACGCCGGCGAGCGCCACGGCGAGGACGATGCCGCCGTGCACGCCCGGCGGAGAGATGAGCCGGCGGGTCGCGGAGTAGACGATCCAGAGCGCGACGAGCAGGAGCGTGATGCCGTTTCCCTGCGCGGCGAGGATCTCCGCGCGCCGGAAGCCGAACGTCCACGCACCGCGCGCTGGTCTCGCCGCAAGGGCTGCCGCAACGAGCGCGGCGGCGAGCGCGGCCGCGTCGGTGAGCATGTGACCCGCGTCGGCGAGGAGCGCGAGCGAATGCGCGACGATCCCGGCCGCGACCTCGCCGCCCATGAGCGCGAGGATCAGCGCGAGCGCGACGCCCAGGCGGCGGCGATCAGCGTCGTGCGAGTGCAAGACGCTCCGGCGGAGTCGGGTGCGTGAAGAGCATGAGATACGCCAGTCTGGGCGGCTCGAGGTCGCTGAGATTCTTCCGCGCCAGTGATACATGCGCGCGGACGAACGCCTCTCGGTCGCCCGTGAGCTCGAGTGACCAGCGGTCGGCTGCGCGTTCCCAGCGGCGCGAGATCGCGGCGAGGAGCGGCAGGGCGACGAGCTCGACGCCGGTGAAGAGGAGCGCCGCGCGCGGGAAGTCGCTCGGGGCAGGCGTTCCGAGCGCAGCCCACAGCAGGAGCACGAGCGCCGCCGCGCCTGCCATGCCGAGCAGCGTGCCCTTGAGCACGTGCCGGTCGCGGCGGTGGCCGAGCTCGTGCGCGACGATCAGCTTCAGCTCCGGCTCCCCCGCATCGGCCAGCAGCGTGTCCCAGACGACGACGCGGCGCGTCGGCCCCAGGCCGGAGACGTACGCGTTCGTCCGCGTCGTCCGCCGGCTCGCGTCGGCGACGAGCACGTCGCGAACGGGGACGCCCGCGCGCTCGGCGAGCGCATGCAGCTCCGCGGCGAGGCGCTCGTCCTCGAGCGGGCGGAACCGGTTGAAGACGGGCTCGAGCACGACCGGCGCGACGAACGACATGAGCAGGACGAAGAGCGCCAGCGCGGCCGCCGCCGGCAGTGGCCACCAGCGCGGGAAGGCGTGCACGAGCGCGATCGCCGCTCCCCAGGCGACGCCGGCGAGCACGAGCTCGATCGCCTCGCCCTTCGCCCGGTCGACGAGCCACCCGCGGAGCGTCTGCGTCGAGAGCCCGAACCGGCGCTCGCGCACGAGGCCGCGCCACAGGTCGAACGGCAGAGCCGCGACGCTCGCCGCCGCGAGGACGACGACTGCCCAGACGACCGCGTCGCTGAGCCATCCGAGGCCGCCGAGCGAAAGCAGCGTGAACGCCGCGAAGACGGCGAGCACGAGCACTAACCGAACAACGGCCGCGGCATACAACGGCCGGTGGTACCGGGAGGCCCGGTCTCGGTCTTCCTGAGAGAAATCTAAGAGGTCCAATTCGGCGTAACAAAAGCGGTGGCGGTGACGTCTACACTGGCAGATCCATGGCAACTGCGGACGTAGCGGGGACCCTCCGGTCGAGCGAGGAATCGGTCGCGCTGGCGTCGCAGCTGCGCAAGCTCGCGCGCGTCGCGACCTTCATCGCGATCCTCACGAGCCCGGCGGCGTACTTCTGGTTCCGGCACGCGGCGCACCACAGCGTCGTCGCGTCGCTTGTCCTCACCGCGCTCGTCGTCGTCGGCTTCCGGGGCCTCGTCGACCTTGTCATCCGGCGGGTGATCCCGTGGCCGAGCCTCTTCGGCACCGAGGAGGCGCGGCTGCGCGAGGAGGACGTCGTCAACCGGCGCCGCGCCTGGACGTGGCGCTTCTACTACCGCGTCGGGATCTGGATCGCCGGGATCGTCACGATCGTCTTCCTCTGGCAGGTCTTCTTCGACCCGACCCACCGGACCTGGTGGGGCACGGCGACACACACCCTCGTCGGCATCGGCCATCTGCTACGTAACAGGACGCTCCTGCTGCAGCTCGTCTTCGTCTTCTTCCTGTTCTTTGCGAACTTCTTCATCTTCATGGGCCCGATGATGCTCATGGGGATCTCGCAAATCCGCGGCTACGAGCCCGGTGACGCGGAATGGGGCGTGAAGCTCGAGGACGTGCGCGGCCAAGTCGAGGCAAAGGAAGAGGTGCGGCGGATCGTCACGCTGTGGCAGTCGGGCGAGGCGTTCGAGCTGGCCGGCGGTAAACGCGAGCGAGGACTGCTCTTCCTCGGCGCGCCGGGTACCGGTAAGACGATGCTCGCGAAGGCGATCGCGACGGGATTCAACTCGCCGTTCGTCTCCATCCCGGGCTCCGGATTCGCGCAGACGTTCATCGGCATCGACGCGCTCATCGTCCGCTTCCTTGCGCGCAAGGCGAAGCGTCTCGCCCGCAAATGGGGCGGCCAGTGCATCGTCTTCATCGACGAAATCGACGC